>JAYSVA010000200.1:0-8587 GCA_043718785.1 Hyphomicrobiaceae bacterium | reverse complement strand
ACATCGTGCTGCCCGCGACGATGTTCCTGGAGCATGACGACATCTACACGGCGGGCGGCCAGCAGCATCTGTTGCTCGGCCCGAAGCTGATCGACCCGCCGGGCGAATGCCGCTCCAATCACGAGGTGATCGCCGCGTTGGCGAAGCGTCTCGGTGCCGTCCACAAAGGCTTCGACATGAGCCCGCGTGAGCTGATCGACTGGACGTTGCAGGCGTCCGGCTGGGGTACGCTCGCCGAGCTCGAAGAGAAAAAATTCATCGACTGCCAGCCGCCGTTTGAACAGGCGCATTACCTCGACGGCTTCGCCCATGCCGACAAGAAGTTCCACTTCTCGCCCGACTGGACCAAGGTGCCGATGGTCAACGCTGGTCCGATGGGTCGCGTGCACGAAATGCCGAAGTTCCCGGACTACTGGGACGTGGTGGAAAAGGCGGACGCGACGCATCCGTTCCGGCTGGCGACGTCACCATCGCGCGGCTACCTGAATTCGTCGTTCAACGAGACACCGGGCTCGCGCAAACGCGAGGGCAAACCGAAGGCACTCATGCACCCGTCCGATCTCGCCAAGCTTGGGCTGGTCGACGACCAGAAAATCATCATGGGCAACGAACGCGGCGAAGTGCGCCTGTGGACCAAGTCGTTCGAAGGCATCCAGCCTGGCGTCATCGTGGTGGAGGGCATCGTCCCCAACGATGAGCACGAAGACGGCGAAGGCATCAACACACTGACCGGCGCCGACCAGGGCTCACCGTTTGGCGGCGCGGCCTTCCATGACAACCATGTTTGGGTACGGGGGGAGTGATGCTTGTAGGGCGGGATAGCCCTCTTGCGTATCCCGCCGCGACTAGGCGGGCGCTTGTGGGCTGGCCTTATTCCAACTTGCGCCGCATCGCTCGTGGAGAGACGGCGGAATACGCAAACGGGCTATTCCGCCCTACGGTCCATCCCCGAGCCATTGTGGGCTCGAGGTATCGCGCGTCGCTGCCCCCGCTAATCCAGCAGCCCCGCGAACTTGGGCAACCAGAGGACGATGGACGGGAAGTAGATGCAGAGCAGCAAGCCAACGATCTGCAAAGCCACGAACGGGTACATGCCCTTATAGATGTCGCCCATGGTGATGCCGGGCGGCACCGTGCCTTTCATGTAGAACAACGTCGCCCCGAACGGTGGCGTCATGAACGACGTCTGTAGATTGACCGCCACCAGAGTTCCGAACCACGGCATCAGATAGCTCTTGTCGCCGAGGTGATCGGAGAAATCGAACTTGAGCAGGATTGGCGCGAACACCGGCAACACGATCAGGCAGATCTCGATCCACTCGAACGGGAAGCCGAGCAGGAACACCAGCACCATCAGGAAGAACAACACTTCCCATTTGGTGTCGATGCCGAAGTACTTCAGCGCACTCAACATCGCGTCATCGCCGCCGAGCGTGCGGAACACGTACGAGAAGCAAGTGGCGCCGAAGAAAATCAGGAACACCATGGCGTTGGCGCGGCAGGCGGAGCGGATGGAATCGTTGACCATCGGCAAGTTGAAGCGACCGTTCAGAGCCGCAATGATGAACGATCCAAGCACACCGACGCCGGCACTTTCGGTGGCCGTTGCCCAGCCAGCAAAAATCGAGCCCATGACGATGATCATCAGGAAGGTCATCGGAAACAGACCCTTCATCATCGTCCGCCAGAATTCTTCACGGGTTTGGGGACCGTAATTCGCTGGCAGTTTCGGTGCTTTGTGCGGGTAGAGGACGGCGACGCCAAAGATATAGAGCAGGTACAAGCCCGACAGCAGGAAGCCCGGCATGGTCGCGGCGGCAAACAAGGCACCAGCCGACGTGTTCAACATCTCAGCCATCACCACCAGCATGATCGCCGGCGGTATGAGAATGCCAAGCGTGCCAGCTGATGCCACGGTGCCAATGGCCAGCTGCTTGTCGTAGCCAGCCTCAAGCATCTGTGGCAGCGCAATCAACGACAACAGCACCACAGCAGCGCCGACCACGCCAATGGGCGCGGCCAGGATTGTCCCCATCACCATCACGGCGATGGCCAGGCCGCCCGGCATCCGCTTAAGCAGGATCTCGGTCGCCGACAGCATATCCTTGGCCGAGCCGGATCGTTCCAGGATCGAGCCCATAAAGATAAACATAGGAATCGACACTAGCACCGGATCGACCGCCACACCGCCCCACATGCGCAGGATGACGTTGGACATACTGGTAAACTGGAACACGCCGAGCAGATAGCCGATATAGCCAAATGCCAAACCCATACCGCCCATAATGAAGGCAACAGGGAAGCCGCAGAAGATTAAAAAGAACATCGCGATGAACATGATCAAAGCGAGGTTGTCGGCGATGAATTCCAACATAGCTCATGCCTCCATTTCGCTGTGGCCGATCTGAATGCCGCTGTCGTCCTGGCTTCGGCCAAGGAACAGATAGGCAATCAGACGCAGGAGCACGCTCAGCACACCAAGGAACACCAGCCAGATGCCGATGAAGAAGATACCTTTGATGGCCCAGCGGAACGGCAGGCCAGTGACGTTTTCGGAGGCTTCATTCTGCGTGTAGGATTGCAGCACGAACGGCCACGCGTGTTCAAGCATGACGTAGAGGAACGGTAGCGCCAGCACCATAATACCAATGAACTCAATCCAAGCTTTGGTGCGGAAGCCGAGCGTCTCGGTGTAGCTGTCAACGCGTGGGTGGGCGTTGATAGTGTAGTTATAGCCCATCCAGGTCGAGAAAATCACCGTGTGCAGGTGCCACTCAAGTTCCTGGAACTGGGTCAAAGCAATCGGCAGCTGCAGTTTACGGAACGTGATGTCCATGCAGGTGACGAACATCAGGATGATCAAGCACCAGCCCGACCCAAACGCAATTACTTCCAGAAAGTCTTTAATGGTGTCCGACGTTCGGATCAGCCCTATGGTCCAGCAGGAAGCGAAGAACAACAGCACTAATGCGCCCATGACAATCCAAGGCACCGATATGTTGAACATTCTCACGCTTCCCCTTTAGTGCCTTACCACCGATGCTTGATGCACCTGTTTTGGTTCGTGCTATTAGTTCGTCGACGATTTGGCCTCGCAAAGACCAGTAAGGAGCGGAGCCGCACGGGCGGCTCCGCTGTGGTCGCTATTCCTTCAGGTAGCCGACATCTTTCCAGACTTTATATTCCGCCCGGAATGCAGAATAGCTTTCCCAGGCTTTTTTAAATTCTGGGCTCTTTTCGGCTTGCTCTTTTGCCACTTCTTCCCAATTCTTGCGGAAAAGTGCGAGCATGTCTTTTGGCCAATAGTGCAGCGTCACGCCCTTGGCCTGGATTTCCTTGAGAGCTTTAGCTTGGACGCTTTCGCCTTCGACAAACTGCCGTAGCATCGTTGAATCGCAGGTGACGCGGATCTGTTCTTTCTGGGTCTCAGAGAATTCCGCCCACTTCGCTTTCGAGATATACAGCGAGTTGATGGTCGACATCTGATGCCAGCCGGGGAAGTAATAATGCTTGGCGACCTGATGGAAGCCGAGCGTCAAGTCCATGACCGGCATCGAGAATTCAGTGGCATCGATGGTGCCAAGTTGTAGCGCCTGAAAGATTTCGCCCGCCTGCAGCAGCTGCGTTTGGACGCCCAGCTTCTGCATGACGTTGGCACCGAGCCCGAAGAACCGCATCTTCAGGCCCTTCAGATCGTCCGGCCCCTTGATTTCCTTGCGGAACCAGCCCGACGCTTCTGGCGCGATTAAGCCACATGGCAAGGCGACGATGTTGTACTTCGCATGCAGCTCATCATAGAGCTGCTGGCCGCCACCGTGGCGCATCCAGCCCATGTATTCGCCAGCTTCTGGACCGAACGGTACTGCCGCATACATGGCAAAGGCAATGTCCTTGCCCGTGAAGAAACCAGAAACGGTCCAAGCTGAGTCGATTGAACCATTCGAGACCGCATCGAAATACTGCCCAGCTGGCACCAGTGCTCCGGGCTCGAAGAATTTGGCGTCAATTGCGCCACCGGATACTTTTCTCAACGTTTCAACGAGATATTGCTGCGTTGGACCGAGTAGACCTGTTGTTGATGGGAATGCCCCGGCGACATTCATCCGAACTTTCTTTTCCTGGGCAACCGCGTCAGTCGCGTTAATTGCACCGGCACCGATTACGACTGCGGACGCCATTAAGGCGGCCGCCCAAGACTTGAACAGCATATGGTTTCCTCCCAAGGAACATCAGATGTATCCGCCCTTTAGGAGCGGTATTCTATTGGGCAGGTTGAGCCGCATCACGACAATATGTGCGACTGTCCATCCCGCGGTCAGCGTTGCATGCGCATGTGGCATCGTCAAAAGGAAAACACGCAGTTGAAGGAAATTTGTCACGCCGCGTTGTAGTGTCGCTAAGTTGCACCGAGTCACCGCGTTTCCGTCTGGAACACTTTCTGCGCGACTTGCCAGCGGCCGTCGATCTTCAGCAGGGAGAGTTGGTCGGTGAAGTAGCGGGGCGGGATCTGGCAGCGCAGCTTGACGAACGCCATCGTCGGACCGGTGATGTCAATGGACAGGATCTCGTCGGCTCGCTTGGCACCCTGTGCCTTTGGCGACGGCCGCGTCCGCACGGCGGCGAGCCAAGTATCGCGCGGAGTGATCTGAATACCCCCATCGGTTGATTGGGCTAGTGCGCTGGTAGGATGGAAGGCTGCCGCCAACTTGTCGGCATCGCCCTCATAGAGGCCGTCGAGGTAGGTCTGGATCACAGCTTTGATGGCGGCGTGGTCGATGGGAGATGCAGTCATGGTCGCCTCGCGGTTGAGCTAGGTGTCGGCGCAACCGCCCCTCGTGACGTAAGCCGAGGACGGTGCGCTGGCCGATTGTGTCACCGCCGGAACTCCGCCACAAGGACCGACTTCGCAGAGCAGACTTCACCGCGCGACAGCGCTAGGCTCACCATGCCATCAGGCCATCGCCGCAATCGCCTTGGCGATGGCGACGGTGCGGCGAGCCATGTCGGCGTGGAGCAGTTCGACCATGCGGCCGTCCATCGTGATGACGCCTTTGCCTTGGTTCGCGGGCAGGGTGAAGGCGGCGAGGATAGCTTCGGCCTTGGCTAACTCGTCGGCTGAGGGCGCGAAGATCCGATTGGCGTGGGCGATCTGATCAGGATGGATCAGGGTTTTGCCGTCCATGCCGAGGGCGCGGCCCTGCACCGCCTCACGCTCCAGGCCAGCTAGATCCTTGAAGTCGTTATAAACGCCATCGAGGCAATCCAGGCCATAGGCTTTGGCCGCCGTAAGGATGGTGCTGAGCCAGTACAGCCCGGCTGTGCGGTTTTCATCCAGATGGGCGCGGGTTTCCTTCACTAGGTCGTTGGTGCCGATGATGAAGCACGCTAAGCGGCTGGCAGGGGCGCGGGCGACAGCGGCGATATCGCGGGCGTTGAGCACGCCGAGCGGCGTCTCCATCATCGCCCAGACTTTCAGGCTGGCAGGCGCACCAACGAGCATCGCACCAACCTTGTGCAGGTCATCTGGCGTCGAGACTTTAGGCACCAACACGGCATGCGGATTAGCGCCAGCAGCAGCGGCGAGGTCATCGCGTCCCCAGGGGCTGTCGAGGCCGTTGATGCGGATGACCAGCTCGCGGTTACCGTAGCCGCCGCCCTTGACCGCCGCCACAACTTGCGCGCGGGCCGCAGCCTTGGCGTCCGGCGCGACGGCGTCCTCCAGGTCGAAGATGACGACGTCGGTGGCCAGCGACTTCGCCTTCTCCAGCGCCCGCACATTGGAGCCGGGCATATACAGCGCGCTACGGCGCGGACGCAGGGAGGCAGGGGCTGATGTGGGGGCGGCCATGTTTAGTCCTCGGCAGTCAGGAATCGATAATGTCTAAATAGCGCATGCCTCGCGAGCATCCAAGCTATTCACTGTTGTTCCGGCACGTTGCGCATCGCCGCGAGGGGGCATCCTGACAACCGTTCACCGACTTGCAGAAGCTGCCCGCGATGCAGGGCCACACCCAATTCCAACGACTGCGCGATCCGCCCCGCCCGGTCAATGAACAGGGCGGCGGCGTCTGGTGAACACCGCGCCTGAGCTGTCGCTTTGAACAGCTCCAGCCAGCGGTCGAAATGCGCGCCTGTGAGCGTGGGCAGCGCCGCATGCGCGGTCATCGGCGTGCCCTTGTAACGCCCCGACATCAAAGTGACCGAGGACCAGAAATCACAGAGTTTTTCGAGGTGCTCATCCCAGTTTGTGATGGCAGCATTAAAGATCGGGCCGAGCATCTCATCATCACGCACTCGCCCGTAGAACGCATGCACCAGCTCATGAATGACGGGCTCATCGATGCCAACCTGCAGTCCCGGAGCGCCGGGGCGTGGATGATGAGACATGCGCAGTTCTTTCCCAACAATCCCCAGCTTAAGCGCTGGTTGCGCGTTTGGTGACGGGTAATCAATGCGTCATAATCATGATAACCACTTCCCAGCGGCACATCCGCCGCCTGGCGTGCAGCGTACTCATGTCATCTGGTGCGCGGACCCGTTCGGGCGCAGGGTGCGGCCTGAAGGAGTTTTCCCCATGGATGACGAAGCCAACCGCCTCTCAGCGCGGGCAGCGCGCTATCTGAGCGTCGGGTCGAACGTCGGCGTGGTCGCGGCCAAAGTGGCGGGGCAGCGGCTATTCGGTATGACCAGCGACGACAGCAAGAACGCGGCGGAACTGGCGAAAGCACTCGGCGGCCTGAAGGGGCCGATCATGAAGGTGGCACAACTGCTCTCGACCATCCCCGAGGCGCTGCCCGCCGAGTACGCGGCGGAACTGGGCCAGCTGCAAAGCCAAGCGCCGCCAATGGGACCCGCTTTCGTAAAGCGGCGCATGATGGCGGAGCTCGGCCCGGATTGGGCGGGGCGTTTCGGCTCGTTCGAGGGCGAGGCGGCAGCGTCGGCATCTCTGGGACAGGTGCATCGCGCGACCTCCAAAGACGGGCAGAAACTCGCAGTAAAGTTGCAGTATCCCGACATGCAGTCAGCGGTAGAAGCCGACGTCACGCAGCTGAAAATGCTGTTCGGCCTGCACGCGCGGATGGACCGCGCAGTCGACACGTCAGAGATCTTCAAGGAGATCACCGAGCGGTTGCGCGAGGAGCTGAACTACGATCTCGAAGCCCGGCACATTAAGCTCTACCGCGCCATCCTGAAGGACGAGCCGCTAGTTCGCGTGCCAGATGTACTGCCGGAGCTGTCCACCAAGCGCGTGTTGGCGATGACCTGGCTCGAAGGCCGACCGCTGATCAGCTACAAAGGCGCAAGCCTCGAAGAACGCAACCACATCGCCCAAGCCATGTTCCGGGCGTGGTGGTATCCGTTCAGCCACTTCGGTGTCATCCATGGCGACCCGCATCTTGGCAACTACTCGATCTTCCCGAACGAGGCGGGCGGGGCTGGCGGTGTCAACCTACTCGACTATGGTTGCATCCGCACCTTTCCGACCAAGTTCGTCCAGGGCGTTGTCGACCTCTACACCGGCCTGCGCACCGACAAACGCGACCTTGTCGTCCAGGCCTACGAGACCTGGGGCTTCAAGGGGCTGACCAACGAACTGATCGACACCATGAACATCTGGGCCAAGTTCATCTACGGCCCGCTGCTGGACGATTGCGAGCGCACCATCGCCAATGGCACTACGCCCGGCGAATACGGCCGCCGCGAAGCCTTCGCCGTGCACAAGGCATTGAAGGAGAAGGGCCCGGTGACCGTGCCGCGCGAATTCGTGTTCATGGACCGCGCCGCCATTGGCCTGGGCGGTGTGTTCCTGCATCTCGATGCCAAACTGAATTGGTACCGCCTGTTCAACGAGCAGATCGACGGCTTCAACGAAGCCGTCGTCGCCGAACGCCAGCGTGCCGTGTTCGCCGAAACGGGCGTGCCGCTGCCGGGTTAGAGGCTAGTTGACGGCTAATCCGAGCACGGTGCACAAATTGAGATAATCGTGCCCCTGGCTTGCCGTGATGACTCGTTCGACTTCAGGCACCGCAACGGCTGCTGCGGCAGCAAAAGACTGTCCGTTCAGCACGCGCCCGCAAATCCGGGCTGCCAGTAAATCGCCTGTGCCGTGCGGAACACCTTGCCGTTTTTTGACATGCACGGCACCAACATAATCACCGGCGATGACGACGTTGGCCAAAGCCTCGGCTTCGGCCGGCACCGATGTTGCTACTGTGTGCAGCGCCGATGGCAGGCAGCGGATTGCGGCATGCGCCGACGCAACTTCCACCACGGGATGCCCCGTCAGCCAGCCCAGTTCAAACGCGTTCGGCGTTAGCATCGTGGCGAGCGGCACGAGGTCATCGCGGATCGCTGTGGCGGCGCGTTCGTCAATATAGATGCCCTTCGGCCAGTCGCCGATTATGGGGTCGCAGAGGTACGGGAGGGCTGGCTTGACCGCGCGCAACCGCAGCACCGTGGCGGCAACAAACGCGACATGCTCCGGCGTTGGCAAATAGCCCGACAACACGGCATCGAAACCCGCCAGCCAGCCATTCGCTGCCAGCGCTTCAACCATCGCCGTCAGCGTTTCCGGCGCGATGCGCGT
>JAYSVA010000199.1:0-8599 GCA_043718785.1 Hyphomicrobiaceae bacterium | reverse complement strand
CGATCACCGTCATGGCGACGACCTTGATCCGGTCGGTGGCGACAGCGATGCTCTCGTCCACCAGCGCCTCGATGTCCTCGTCATAGATGTGCTTCTTGCGGTCGGTCAGCGTTTTGAAGCGCACGAACGCATCGTCCAGCTGGTTGTCGCCCAGCTCGTAGCCGAGGTTCTTCAGCTTATCGCGGAAGGCGGCGCGGCCTGAATGCTTGCCCATCACCAACGACGTCTTCGACACGCCGACGCTCTCCGGCAGCATGATCTCGTAGGTCTGGGTGTGCTTCAGCATCCCATCCTGGTGGATGCCGCTTTCGTGCGCGAAGGCGTTCCGGCCGACAATAGCTTTGTTGTATTGCACCGGGAATGACGTGCAGGCGGCCACCAACTTTGAGGCGCGGTTGAGCATCGTCGCGTCCACGCGGGTTTCATATGGCAGCACATCGGAGCGGGTCTTGATCGCCATCACGATCTCTTCGAGAGCGGCGTTGCCCGCCCGCTCGCCGATGCCGTTGATGGTGCACTCGATCTGGCGGGCACCACCGTCCAGCCCAGCCAGCGTGTTGGCAACGGCGAGGCCCAGGTCGTTGTGGCAGTGGACGGAGAACACGGCCTTGTCGGCGTTCGGCACGCGCTCGCGCACGGTCTTAAACAGGCGGCGGTATTCGTCCGGGGTAGTGTAGCCGACAGTATCCGGCAGATTGATGGTGGTGGCACCGGCCTTGATCGCGGCTTCGACGCAACGGCACAGGAAGTCGATCTCGGTGCGGGTGGCATCTTCGGCGGACCATTCGACATCGGACACCCAGGCGCGGGCGCGGGTCACCGAGTTGACGACCATCTGCAGGACTTCGGCTGGCTCCTTCTGCAGCTTGAACTTCATGTGCACGGGTGAGGTCGACAGGAACGTGTGGATGCGCGGGCGGGCGGCGTGGCGCACCGCTTCCCCGGCGCGGTCGATGTCGTTCATGCCAGCACGCGCTAGGCCGGTCACCGTCGAGTTCTTGATGCGTTTGGCGATGGCTGAGACGGCCTCGAAATCGCCATCCGAAGCAATCGGGAACCCGGCCTCGATGATATCGACGCCCATGGCTTCGAGCAGGTCGGCGACTTCCAGCTTCTCCTGGAACGTCATGGTGGCGCCGGGGCATTGCTCGCCGTCGCGCAGGGTGGTGTCGAAGATCACGACACGGTCTTTAGGGGCAGTAGGTTTGGTCGACATCGGGAATTTCCTTAGGAAAGACGGCCAGCACGTGGGGCGAGCCAGCATGGAACGGTGGGCTTAAACCTGGTCCCCTGAGCTCAGCTGCCGCGCGCAATGCGGGACCCGCCGTTACTCAGGGGCTGGTAAGCAGAAGGAGAATGTGAAGCAATGTAGCGGAATGAGCACGCGAGGGGGCGAACGCCGCAATGCGGGTTCCGGCCAGCTCGTTCATGGTGCCATTGCAGCGCATGCGTGATCCAATTGAACCCTGTAGAGGGTCTGAAGCTCTATAAAGCCGTATTCGGGCAACGGATGCAACAACAAAACGATCCGTCGCATCGCCCCAACTCGTAACCCACACTACGTTAAGAAAACGCGAGACCCAATGCCCGCCTCACCCATCATCGTCTGGTTCCGCCAGGATTTGCGCCTCGCAGATCATCCGGCGCTCACTGCCGCCGCGCAATCTGGCCAGCCGGTCATTCCGCTCTACATTCTTGATGATGCGAGCCCCGGCAGCTGGAAACGCGGCGGGGCCAGCCGCTGGTGGTTGCACCACAGCTTGGAAGCCCTCAGCGCCGAACTCGCGGCTCGTGGCAGTCAGCTGATCCTGCGTCAGGGTACCAGCGCCACGGTACTGGCCGGGCTGGCTGCCGCCACCGGGGCCAAAGCGGTTTACACCAGCCGCTGTTATGAGCCTTGGGCTGGAGCCCTGGAGACGCGCGCCCGGGAGCATCTGGCCACCACCGGCGTGGACCTGAAACGCTATGCCGGCAACCTGTTGTTCGATCCGGATCAGGTTCGCACCAAAACCGGCGCGGTCTACAAGGTTTACACGCCGTTCTGGCGCACAGTTGCGGGCCTTGACGTGCGGGTGCCGTTGCCCGCTCCGAAGGCCCTGCTAGCCCCTGCCAAATGGCCAAAGAGCGAAAAATTCGCCAGCTTTGCCCTGCGGCCCACCAAGCCAGACTGGTCGGGCACCATTGCCAAGTCCTGGACACCGGGATCAGCGGGCGCGGCCCGAAACCTCGCAACATTTCTCGACGGGGCCGTCAACACCTACGGCACCGACCGCAACCGCCCGGACAAAGTCGGCACGTCCCGCCTTTCACCGCATCTGCACTTTGGCGAGATCAGCCCGGCCACCTGCTGGCATGCCACGCGCTCGCGGATGCAGGCCCGGCCCGGAGCCGATCAGGGCGCTGAAACCTTCATGAAGGAGCTGGTGTGGCGGGAGTTCTCGTACAACCTGTTGCATCATTGGCCCGATTTGCCGGAGACCGCCTTTAAGAAAGAGTACGACGCCTTCCCCTGGCAGCCAGACGCCACCAAACTACGCGCATGGCAAAAAGGCATAACCGGCTACCCCATTGTTGATGCGGGGATGCGGGAGCTCTGGGCGACTGGTTGGATGCATAACCGCGTGCGCATGATCGTTGGCTCTTTCCTGGTCAAGGACCTGCTGATCTCGTGGACCGAGGGCGAAGCATGGTTCTGGGACTGCCTCGTGGATGCCGACCTCGCCTCGAATTCTGCGAGCTGGCAGTGGATCGCCGGATCGGGCGCTGATGCGTCACCCTATTTCCGTATCTTTAACCCGCAGAAGCAGGGCGAAACATATGACCCCGACGGCGATTACATCCGCAAGTGGATCCCCGAAATCAAACGCCTGCCCAATAAGCTGATCCACGCGCCGCAACTGGCCCCACCTGAAATCTTGCGCGCGTGCGGCATCACCTTAGGCCAGACCTACCCGCGCCCGATTGTCGACCACGCCGCAGCACGCAATCAAGCTCTCGCAGCATTGGCCAAGATGAAGGCGAGTACATCTTGATGTCATGACACGCTCGCCCCAGCTGAAATTGATACAAAATTCACCTTCAATAACTGATTGTTATCAGCGTCGAATAACAGATTACTTTCTCAATGCGAAACAGCGATGCACGAAAATATATCCAAAAACTATTTTGCATTTTAAGTGTTCCGTAGTGTTGGCACGATAAAACTCGTGCCAGTGAAGTACAGCGTTGGAGTTGTGTATGCGTCGTCTAGTAATTAGTGTTGCCACCCTCGTCATGTTGGGTACATCCCAGCCCGCCGGTGCTGAACCGGGCCTACTCGCCGGTGGCGGAGCTTCCGCCCCCGCCCTAACCGAAGCCCCGGCAGCGCCAGCGGCTCCGGTCGTTGCGGCAGCCCCGGCCAAGCCGTTGCCGCCCGCCATCACGTTGACGGCGAACATCAATCTCACCACCCAGCGCATGACCGTATCGGTCCACGGCAAACCTGTGCACACCTGGGCAATCTCGTCGGGCGCACATGGGTTTGAGACGCCCACCGGCAATTTCAAACCGCAGTGGCAGTCCAAGCTCTGGTATTCGCGCACCTATGACAATGCGCCAATGCCCCACGCCGTGTTCTTCAATGACGGCATCGCCGTTCACGCCACGACGTCCATCGGCCGTCTCGGCAGCCCCGCATCACATGGCTGCATCCGCCTGAGCCCGGCCAATGCAGAAAAATTCTATGCACTGGTCAGCCGCCACGGCAACGTGCACACCAAGATTGCCGTCACTGGGCGCGGCTACACCAACGAACAGATCGCCGCGCGTCGTTCACGCGATCAGATTGCTCAAGCCAACGTCCGCTCGAACAGCTTCCAACAGTACAATGGCCAGGGCTACTACGCCAACCAGCCGAAGCAACCTGCACGGATCGCCTACCGTTCGGCCGGCTATCAGACGCCAACAGCCTTCACCACAACGAAGACTTACCGCTACTGATCCACACACACGACACCAGCCAACGCAAAGAGCCGCAGCGTCACCGCTGCGGCTCTTTGCGTAAAAACGATCGTTCAGCCCCGCACCATCCAGACGACGAGCAGACCGGACGCGGCCGTGATGGCTCCGGCCGCCCGCAGAGCGCCTTCAGGAATCGCCGCCGCTGCTTCAAGCAGGCGGCGGGCTAACCCCGGAGCGGCAGTCCATAGCAAGCCTTCGATGACCAGCACCAGACCGACGCCGACGATCAAGTCCTTCATTTCTTGGCCGGCGGCGGGATGCTCTGGTTTGGCTCCGAGAAGTACTTGAAGAACGACTTGAACATGTCGCTGTCTGGCGACACGACAAACCGCGTATCACCCGCCTTCATGCTGTTCTCGTAGGCCTGCATCGAGCGGTAGAAGCCGAAGAACTCGGCGTCGCGGTTGTAGGCGTCAGCGAAGATCTTGTTGCGCTCGGCGTCACCTTCACCGCGCACCTTTTCGCCGTCGCGCATGGCTTCGGCGCGCAGCACCGTCACCTGCCGGTCAGCGGAGGCTCGGATACGGCGCGACTGTTCTTCACCCTGGGCACGCAGCTCGAAAGCTTCGCGCTGACGGTCAGATTTCATGCGGCCATAGATCGATTCTGAGTTCTGGCGCGGCAGGTCGGTACGTTTGATGCGGACGTCAATGACTTCGATGCCGAAGCCGCCGGCTTGCGCATTCAGCTGCGTTTTGATCTGCCCCATCAGCACGTCGCGCTTATCGCGCACCGCCTCCATCAGGGTCGCCGACGCCAGCACGCCACGCAGAGAGCTGTCTAGGATCGGCCCTAGACGGGACTGTACACCACGCTCGTTACGCAGCGTCTGGAAGTACTTCAGCGGGTCAACGATCTTGTACCGCGCGAAGCTATCCACGATCAGTTTGTTCTGATCCTGCGAGAACACTTCCTGGGCCTTAGTCTCAAGGTCCAGGATGCGCTTGTCGAAGTATTCGACCGTTTCAACTACGGGTATCTTCCAGGCCAAGCCGGCCTTGTCGATTACGCGTTTTGGCTTGCCGAACTCCAGCACGAGGGCCTGCTCGTTCTGGTGCACGATGAAGAACGAGAAGTACACCGCTGCGGCGGCTGCGGCGAGCAGCAGCAGCAGGCCTGATAGGAATGCACGCATCAGTTTGCTCCTGGGGCTGGGGCTGCCGGACGACGCAATTGGTCGAGCGGGAGAAAGGGTACAGCACCACCGCCGCCACCTCCGCCCTTGCTGTCAAGGATGATCTTGTCGGTGCCACCGAGCACGCGCTCCATGGTTTCCAGATACATCCGCTTGCGCGTGACCTCAGGTGCCTTCTTGTACTCGTCGTAGATCTTGACGAAGCGGTCGGTTTGGCCTTTGGCTTCGGCAATCACGCGTTCCTTGTAGCCTTGCGCCTCGTTCTTGATGCGCTCCACCTCACCGCGTGCTTCCGGGATTACCTTGTTGGCGTACCCGTCAGCTTCGTTCTGGATACGCTTCTGGTCGATGGCTGCGGCTGCCACATCGCGGAACGCATCCATCACCTGCGATGGCGCTTCAGCTCGTTGCATCTGCAATTGCGTCACCCGCACGCCCGCACCGTAAGCGTCGAGGGTACGTTGCAGCAGTTCCATCACCTTCACTTCGATTTCACGCCGCTTTTCGGTCAGCACGTCCTGCACCCGGCTTTTGCCGATGACTTCGCGGATGGCGCTTTCGGCGACTTCCTTCACCGTCTGCTCAGGGTTCTGGATGTTGAACAGGAACTCCTTGGCGTCCTTGATGTTCCACAGCACCACGAAGCCGACATCGACGATGTTTTCGTCGCCGGTCAGCATCAGGCTTTCTTCCAGCACGTCGGACGGCGTGGAGGTCGGGCGACGCGTTTCGCTGGCACCACGCACACCGATTTCGGTGCGGTTCGTGTTCAGCACTTTCGGCTTGCGCACTTCTTCAATCGGGTACGGCAGGCGGAAATGCAGACCTGGCTGCTCGACGCGGTCAAATCGGCCGAAACGCAGCACAACGCCCTGTTCATCAGCGCCAACCTGGTAGAAGAACGCGAAGAAGCCGATGATCGCGCTGCCAATGGCGGCGAGCAATAGCAACAGCGGTCCCGGCAGGCCCGCGCCTTGCTGGAACTGCTTGAATTTGTCCTGGCCACGCTTCAGGATTTCCTCGAGGTCTGGCTGCTGATTATTGCCGCCGCCCCCTGGTCCTCCACCCTGGCCCCATGGCCCCTGTCCCCACGGGCCGCCGGGCTTGTTATTGTCCCCACCACCGCCGTTACCGCCGCCACTTTTCCAGCCGCCATCTTTGCCGCCGCCGCCACTCTGATTGCTCCAAGGCATCCGCTTCTGAGCCTTTCCTCAAAACCGATTATATCACCCAAATATGAACCCGTTGCGCCGCTGGGGATCACTTTTCCCAGACGATGCCCCGGACAGTCTTGCGCCATGGTTTACGCGAGCCCCCGCCCAAACGCGACTGGAATCCGCACGTTACCGAACTACTGTCGAATAAATGTGCATTGAGTAGCTCAAAATCAAGTGGTTCCGGGCGTTTCTGGCCTAAAATTAGCGAACAAAAATACTTATTTTGGCTTTGCCGACATCAGCGGTGCCGTGGCCGCCCGCAATGGCATGCCAGACTTCAGCCAACCGCGGCCAAACGGCCCACCACCCACGCCTTCCGCCACATTGATCAGGTTGGTGAAACCCGCCCGCTGCAGGTCCGCGTAGATGTTGCTGGTGCGGTTGCCCGAGTTGCAGATGATCGCCAACGTTTTAGTTGTATCGCCGCCCATCGCCGTTTTCAGTCCTGCGACAAACGCTGGCCCGGGCTGATGCATCGTGATGGCATGAGCGCTGGCGGGAACGCCCGTGTCCCGCCATTCCTCGGGCGTCCGCACATCGACGAGAACGAGGTCGCCGCGCAAAGCTTTGTCGTGCGCCTCGGCGGCCGACATGATGGTGCCGATTGCCGTCCGTTGCGCGGCTACGGGCACCGGGGCCAGTGCCAAAACCGCGATCAGCAGAATTGTAATCGCCCGTATCGCTCTCATCGAACCACCCGCTCCCATATCGTCAGCGTCGCATCATGATCATCATTGCCGCCGCGCGACAACGGCGTTGCTGAAACCTGCCGCCATGCTGCCGCCGCTGGCGTTTCAAACGTCGCGTCGCCGACTGGTTTGGCGTGAATGCGCGTCATGTAGATCCGCGTCGCCAGCGGCATGGCTCCCCGGTACAGCTCCGCGCCGCCGATGATCATGATTTCCGGCGCGTCGGATGTGGCAACCAGCGGCCGTGCCATGGCAATGGCCGCCTCCAGCGAGGACACGCACTGCACTCCTTCCGCCCGGAAACCGGCATCCCGCGTCACCACGATGTTGGTGCGGCCGTCGAGCGGCTTGCCGATGGATTGGAAGGTTTTGCGGCCCATGATGATTGGCCGCCCCATCGTCAACCGGCGGAATGTCTTCAGATCGGTCGGCTGCCGCCACGGCAACTGCCCATCCCGGCCAATCACGCCATTTTCCGCCGCTGCGACGATCATCGAGATATGAATCATAGCCGCAGCATTACCCGCGCGGAATGCGTCCGCCAATGTATATCTCGCCCGCCCCGTCAGACGCCAGTGGAACGCAACTCAGCAATCACTCCGCTTACATGGGCAGGGCTCATGCCAAGCCGCAGTCCAATCTCGCTCGCCAACTCCTGCCCTGCCGGACTAAGCGCTTGCGGTGCCAGTGCTATCCGCAGCACCATTTCGCGACCATTGGGACTGAGGTCCTTGGCGAGCTTCGTCACCTGATCGAGCGCTCCCGCACGATCAGGAACTACCATTGCGTTCCGGATCAACTCCATGGACGGCTCGGTTTTCAACATGCTCCTAACGGCCTCTGCCACACCTTCGATCGTCGGCGGCGTGCCGACAGTTCCCATGAGGGCCATGGTCTGAGCTATCGTCGTTGCAACGCCTTTTTCAAATTCGGCTTGCTCTCGAATTGGGTCGTGTTGCAGTGCCACCTCGCGATAGGCACTCTTGCATTGATCGCATTCGACGTACCGCTCCAATTCCTCCATCGGGATAAGCGGTATCCAATACAAATGGCCCCATTTTTTCGGACGCCGGAGGGAATAGGCGCGATGCACCTGACACTTTGGGCAATAGAATTGGCCTGTTCCGATAATTTTCTTGGTTACGTAACTACCCCAGATGATCATTTGCCCTCTCCTCTCTCGCCAGTCCCGCAAAAAGCCGAGTCAGTCCAACACTGGTTCAGCGATCCTCACACTGTCATCTTGCGCGTGATCATTTGCTGAGAAGCTGGCAGGCCCATGCCAAGCAAATTCCCACTTACCCGCGCGGAATGCGTCCGCCAATGTATTTGATGATTTCCTCGGCAGATTTCGCCTCGACGGGTGCACCTTCCCCGGCTGCGACCTTGATCACGCGGATGTACGCATCCTGGCCCGGTTGCATCTGCCGACTAACGATGGATGGGGTGTAGAGCCGCGTCCGCGTTCCACCAATCAGCGTCGACTGCCGCGCCCCTGGTGTGATCGTCGATGATTTGGTCGATGCGTCGGTCTGCTCGACGATGATAAAATGTGTGCC
>JAYSVA010000198.1:0-1741 GCA_043718785.1 Hyphomicrobiaceae bacterium | reverse complement strand
CCATGATGCGGGCGCCGCGGTGGGGGCCGTCGCAGACGAAGGTCCATTTGCCCTGGGTGAAGGTATCGCACATCTTCACGCCTTTGATCAGGATCCAGTGGCCTTCTTTGCCTTTGTGGATTGCCAGAATGTAGTGCGACCAGGCATTGCGCGGCTTCTGCATCCAGCTCCACACGGTCGGGCGGGCCTTGCGCTCAAGGTGCTGGAAATCGGCCTTCAGGGTCATCGCGTAGCCGTAGGCGATCAGCGCCGCTTCGACTTCGTCGCTGTAGGTGCCACGAACGATGGGCTTTTGCTCCGGTGCTAACTCGCGGTAGCGGCGGATTTCGTCCTCGACCTTGGAGATCGGAAAGCCGGTGATCGCCGACAGCACGACGGGGCCGCAGAACGCGACCCGCCCGGTATCATTGGAACTTTCGTGCAGGCTGGACGTTACTTTAGCGACGCTGCTTGACTGATCCATGGGCAAATCCGCCTGACACAACGATAACGGTGCAACTGAACGTTAACGGAGTATGGACGAACAAGATTGAGGATTCGTTAAACGGCGGCCGGAAGTGGCTGTTTTAGTTCGGAAACGTGATCATAATCTTCATTTTCAGCAGCCACGGGAAATACTTGGTCAGCAACTGACCACCGCCCCATAGGATAGCCGCCAGCAGGATCAACGCGGGGATGGCGGCGAGTACGGCCTTGATGAAGAACAGCATCAGCGAAAAGAACGGCACCTTGAATTTCTTGACCACCCCGGGCGGGACGTCGCTGCCAAACGCGGCATCATACGACTGCGGGTGGGCATAGTTCGGTACTTCGGGCACTGGCACAGCGGCGGCACGCTCGCGTGCCTCATGTTCGCGACGGAACGTGCGGGGGATGTCATCCGGGCCGCCGTCGGAGTAACCGCGTGTATCAGACATGCTCGTCGCTCTCAGCTGTGGCCCGGCAGTTGTGCCGGAACCGGGAATTTCGTCTCGTTCGCGGGGCCGTCGTCAGGCAACTAGAAAATGTGGTTGCAGCATCAATGTTCAATGGATGACCAGCAAAGCGGCGTTTGCCACGCCCCGCAGCGTTTCAAACCTTGCAATGCAGCTACCGCAGTCTACTCAATATTGCTAGTTTGCGCCGCGAATGGGGCGTCATAGTGGGCGCTAGGGAGGACACTGTGGAAAGTCTGAAGAAACTGGTTCGCACGATACCAGACTACCCCAAGCCCGGCATCATGTTCCGCGACGTCACCACGTTGATGCGCGACGGCGAGGGGTTTCGGGCCTCCATTGCGGCGCTAGCTCAGCCGTACGAGGGGGCGAAGGTCAGCGCCGTTGCGGGCATTGAGGCGCGCGGGTTCATCTTTGGCGCAGCGGTGGCTGAGAAGCTGGGCGTTGGCTTCATCCCGATCCGCAAGAAGGGCAAACTGCCGTGGACGACGATTGGCCAGCAGTACACCCTGGAGTACGGTGTCGACACCATCGAAATCCACCTCGATGCCGTGCGCACCGGCGAACGCATCCTCATCGTTGATGATTTGATCGCCACCGGCGGCACGGCGGAGGCCGCGGTCAAGCTCGTCACCCGGATCGGCGGCGTCATCGTTGGGGCGGCGTTCGTCATCGACCTGCCGGAGCTCGGTGGCGTCAAGCTACTGGAAAAGCACGGCGTCAAAAGCCACTGCCTGATGGCATTCGAAGGACACTGAACGTGAAAATCAACGGGCGGCATTTTCGGACGATCTGGCTGCGGCCGG
>JAYSVA010000197.1:0-3847 GCA_043718785.1 Hyphomicrobiaceae bacterium | reverse complement strand
GTGCAGGGCCCTACGGAAGCGTGGGCCGGGGAAACCCCCAGAAACTCTGGCACGTGCGCCGCAGCTTTGCTCGATGCAGAGGCAGCCGATGCTGTTTCTAATACCTTGGGAAGGCCCCAGCGGCATCCGCTGCCTCGCCCCTTGCCTTATACGCCGGCGCTCTTAGAGCGGCCGGGATTTTGGCGTGAGCGCCTAGTTCGTTAGCGGTTTTAATCCGGCGCGGCAATAGACGTCGGCGAATTTTGGCTGCTGCAGGAAAGCGATGAAGTCCGCAGCCAGCGCTGGGTTGGCGGATTCGGTGAACACTGCGCCGGGAAAGCTCAGCCGCTCGTTGATGTCGTCCGGCAAGCCGCCGACGATGTCGACGCCAGGAACAGCCATCAGTTCGCTGATTTGCTGGATGGCGATGGCGACTTTGCCATCTGCCGCGAGCTCAGCCGTGAAGCCTGCTGGAATAACGGTGGCCTTGCGGTTGACCGCGTCGGCGATGCCGAGCCGTTCGATCAGGCCGGCAAAGAAGATGCCGCTCGCGCCTGCTTTCGAATAGGCCAGCGTTGGCACGTCGAGCAGCAGTTGACGGACTTTTGCAGCCGTCGAGATGTCAGGTTTCGAATGGCCCGCTTTCACCGCGATGCCGATTTCGGAGCCGCACAGGTCAAGCCGACCTTTGCCAGTTAGAATTCCGGCGGCGCTGAGTTCATCGATGCCAGCCGTCGTCAGGATTGCCACGTCGCCGCGTTCACCTGCCTTGATCCGGCGCACAACGAGCACGGTCGGATCAATCGAGATGTCGAAGTTCTGGCCGTCTGGTAGCCGAAACTGCGGTGTCAGCTCGTCAAGTACTTTTTTGACGGCCAACGTGCTGATGATGCGCATGGTTTAAGCCTCGACGAACTTGAAAGCATCGCCCGCGCCAATAAAGCGGCCAGCCGATGGAGATGGAAAATGCGCCGTGCACACCAAGGTGGATGTATCAGCGAACCGGCCGAAGAACTTTCGCCGGGTTTCGCCCGCTTGCTTGGAGTTGTAATCCGACATCATGCCGAGTTCCGGATAGCGCGCCTGCAGTGGCGAATGGATCATATCGCCGGTGATCACCGCATCGTGCCCGGCTTTGCCAACCAGCACCGAGAAATGATCGATGGTGTGGCCGGGCGTCGGCAGTAGGCAGACGTGATCATTCAGCTGATGATCGCTTTTGACGATCTCGGTGCGCCGCGCCTCGACAATCGGCAGCACCGAATCGTTGACCCATGGGCACGCTTCCGGTGCCTGCTTATGTCGCTCGGTCCAGAATGCTAGCTCACGGTCGGCGAACACATATTTGGCCTTCGGGAACGTCGGCACCCAGCGACCGTTCTCGAGCCGCGTGTTCCAGCCGGTGTGATCAACGTGCAGATGCGTGCACATCACATAGTCAATGTCAGCGACGCCAAGACCTGTGCCAGCCAGCGCCTTTTCGTAGCGGTCTGAGGTCATCATGTGCCAGAAATCGCGGGTCGGGCGTGGCTTGTGATTGCCAACGCAGGTGTCGACCATGATGTTGTGATGCGGCGTCCGCACCAGATAGCTCTGAATGCACAGGACCAGCTTGCCGGTCGCCGGATCGATGTAGCGCGGCTGCAGCCAAGACTTGTTCTCGGCCATCATCTCAGGCGTCAGGCCGGGGAAGAAGGTGTGCGCATCAAACAGTGGCGCTTCCTGCTCGACCAGCCGATGGATCGTCAAATTGCCGACGGATAGGGTTGTGCTCATGGGGCGTCTCCTGAGTATTGCAGGCCTACACGTGCTCTTTGGCTAGCATGCAATGGATGCCTTTGGAGCCGTTGACGGTCTGCGTTACGCGCAGGTCTGCTGCTAGCGAACAGAGCGTGTAGGCGTCCTCCTTCGACAGCCCGGCCTTTTCGCCGATCAGCCGGATCATGTCGCGCAAGGCGATCTCGACGCAGCGGTCGAGGTCGGGATCCATGCCCATGGTGATGTAGTGGGTCGGCGTCTCGGCGCGCGGGTAGGTGAACGTCAGGTCAGGCCGCAGAATGAACGTGAAGGTGCCCTGCAACGCGGTTTCGATGGCGGTGACGCAAACCTCGCCATCGCCTTGCGCCGCGTGGCCATCACCGCACGAGAACAGGCCGCCGTCGTTGAACACCGGCAGGAACAGCGTCGCGCCCGGCGTCAGCTCCTTGTTGTCGAGGTTGCCACCGAATGCGCGCGGTACAAGCGACGTGACGCGGCCCCAAGTGGGCGGTGGTGCTAATCCCATGACGCCGAAAAACGGCTTGCAGGCGAGCTGTTTGCCCCACGGTAATGTGGCCTGCTGCGTTGCCAAATCCAGCGGGATGTGCAATAATCTGTAGGCCTGAAAATCATCCTGCAGAGTGCCCGCCAGCGGCCGGATGACATTGTACCCCCAGTTCTGGCGCAGCTGCACGTCGTCGATGCGCACCTCGATGACGTGGCCTGGCTTCGCGCCAGTGATGGCGATCGGGCCGGTGAGGATATGGCCCGGCAGCGTCGTCTCGGCGTTGGCGTGGACATCGGCGATTTCGGGCGGTGTGGTCAGCCCCGAGCCAGGCCTCGGCTGCACCTCTGGCGGGCCGGTCACCGTATCGACCGTGACGGTATCGCCGCTGTCGATAGTCAGGGTGGGTTTCAGCTTGGCATCGAAGAAGCCCCAGTGGCAGGTTTTGCCACTCGCCTTCAGGTGATGATGCATTGGATGGGCCCTCGGTGGAAAAAATGTGATTTAAGTTGCAAATCGCTCTTGCGGAACAGTGAGAGAACGGTTAGCGTACGTTCACGGTCTGTTTGGTGTGCCGGTATTCGGCCATCTACCGGGAGAGAATGATGCTGACGCTGAAACAAAAAGAACTCCTGATGTTTATCCATCAACGCATGCAAAGCCAAGGCGTGCCGCCGTCGTTTGATGAAATGAAGGATGCGCTGGATCTGAAGTCCAAATCCGGCATCCATCGGCTGATCACGGCACTGGAGGAGCGCGGATTCATCCGTCGCCTGCCACATCGAGCACGCGCGCTTGAAGTGATCAAGCTGCCGGAAAGCGAGATCGAGGGTGGTGGTCCACCGCGTCGCGCAACGGGATTTACGCCGAGCGTGATCGAAGGCAGCAAGCCTCGACCGCAACTGAATGCGCCACCATCGACGATCATTGATGCGCGCACCGTCTCGGTGCCGGTGATGGGCCGTATCGCTGCGGGAGTGCCGATCAGCGCGATCCAGACCCACACGCATGATATCGCCTGCCCACCTGATTTGCTGACCAACGGCGAGCACTTCGCGCTCGAAGTGCGCGGCGACTCGATGATCGATGCTGGTATTCACGACGGTGACACGGTGATCATCCGCCGCTGCTCGCAAGCTGAGAACGGCGATATCGTCGTGGCGCTGGTCGAGCAGGAGGAGGCGACGCTGAAGCGGCTGCGCAAGCGCGGGGCGGCGATTGCCCTGGAGGCTGCTAATCCAGCCTTCGAGACGCGGATTTTCGGCCCGGATCAGGTTGATATTCAGGGGCGGCTCGTCGGGCTGATCCGGCGCTATTGAGCCTTGGTGCGTTGGCACAAAAAAGCCGATCCCCGGCCTTCGCCCTGGGATCGGCTGGTGGGTGTTTGGTTTGCGTGAAAGTGCGGGCTAGTGTCGGGTTTGCGTAAGTTTCGTAATCTCGTCCTTAAGCTTCAACTTCTCCAGCTTCATGCGACTGAGTTTGACTGTGTCGGTCAGCGGCCTCGCGGCTTCTTCGGCGATACGCACTTCAAGCTGCCGATGCTTTTCCGATAGTTCATTCAGATGAGCTGATAGCGCCATCATGTCCTCCGGTTGCAAGTTGAAA
>JAYSVA010000196.1:0-8651 GCA_043718785.1 Hyphomicrobiaceae bacterium | reverse complement strand
ATACGCTCCAGCGCCGACTGCCCGCCGAACGCCAGATTGGGCTGCGTCACCCAGCGGTCGGCATGTTCGGGCCGCTGATAAATGACCTCAAGCGCCTTGAAGATGCCGAGCACATAACTGATGCGGGTCACCAGATCGAGGGCATGCGGCTTACCCTTGACCTCGCCCTTGCGCCACTTGAAGTACGTCGACCGGGCCGGCTGCCCGAGCAACACCATGGCCTGATCATGCGAAATCTGCCACGTATCCGCGATCTGAAAGAATGCCCGTAATCCCGCGCCGACTATGTCGGATGTGATCTCGCCCGTCGGGCTATGCTTGCGTGTGACGAGGTTCAAAGTGGCCATGACAACAACTCCCATTGCGTTCACAATAGGATAATCAACGTCATTTGTCCAGATTGAGACTATTCATAGTCGTTGCAAGCTAAGCGCAGCGGCCAAGCGGCGTCGGCTAGGACGGGACGCTCGGCGTTCGCGATGCCCTTTCTTTAGGCACAGTCGCGGCTTCGGCGGGCTTTTCGCCACCGGTGCTGGCGGCCATCATCTCACCGAGCAGGCCACTTTTGCCGGGTAGCATCGTCAGCGTGGCGTCGCTGGCGATCATCTTCTGGGCCTCCAACACATCGAACATGGCTTGCGCGACGAGCGGGTTCTTGGAGATCTCGTGCAGGGTTTCGCCGACGATCTGCGGGCGCACGGCGGCGGCCTTGGCGAACTCGACGGCGGCTTGGCGTTCGGCGGTCGACGTGATGATGCTGACCTGGTTAACGCCGTCCTGCTTGATTGCGGACGTCACCTGCCGCAGGCGGTTGACCACCTTGCTCTCGATCTGCTGGATCATCTGCGCGTCGCGGAAATGCACCTTGCGGATATAGATCGAGCCGAGCTTGTAGCCCCACTCGTGTGATTTCGGCGAAACCTCGCGGCGCACCGTGTCGCTCATGGCGTGGCGGTTCACCATCATGTCGGCGAGCGGCATGTTGCTGAGGCAGCGCACCGTGCTGTTCGAGACGTTGGCGGACAGCGAGCCGCGCGGGTCGGCGTTGCGGAACAGGTAGGCGACGGGGTCGGAGATGAACATCTCGTGCCAGATGCCGATGCCCATCGGCGCGCCTTCCTCGGAGTTCACCGGTTGGCTGCGCAGGTATTCCTGGTCGAGCCGCATGTCGAGGACATGGCAGGTGCCGAGCCAGTTGACGATGAATGCGGACAGGCCGATTTTGCCCGGCAGAAAGTGCAGTCCGGGCTCATCGAGGATGCCCATGACTTTGCCGAACAGCACATAGACGTTGCACTGGCGCTCCTGGATGACCGCGTACAGCCCGAATAGGCGGCCAAGGCCGAGGATCAGCGGCAGCAGGATGGTGCAAGCGATGATGGTGCCGAACATGGCGATGGCGAATTCATAGGCGCCACCGAGGCCATGTAGGCCCAACTGACGCAGCAGATCGACGAGTGGTGTTGGCATGTTATTTCGCCTCCACAAAGATGCGCTGGGCCTTGTCGAGCATGGCAAGACGAACGTTGCGGACATACGCCGCCAGCGCCCCAGGGCCGTGCGAGTTCAACGTCGCCAGCTGTGCCGCCAGCTTGTTCAGCGGTTCCGCCTCGGCCTGCGCCTTCAGCGTCTCGATTTCGACGGCGCGGCGGCTCTGCACGATCTTCTGGTCAGCGGCGGCCTGCGCCAAGCTGATGTCCGAGGACACGTGGTTGTAGGCGGTGTTGATGGCCGCCAGCGCGCTTTCGACGTCGCGCGGTGGGTCGATGCCGGTGATCAGCGTATCCTCCAGCACCACGCCGTAGCGGGCGGCGGCGGATTTACACTCCTGCCCCATATGCTCGTTCAGATCACGCAGGTTTTTGCGCAGATCGTTGATCGAGATGCCGATGACGGCGGCAACGTCGGGCGTGCCGACCTCCGTCGGCGCACCGGCCAGTTTGGCGACAGGTGGAGCCTCAAAATTGGCGATCCGCTCGCGCAGAATTGACACGAAGTAGCCCATGGTGTGGGCGTACGGCTTCTTGATGCCGAACAGGTAGGCATAGAGGTTGCGCTCGGCGACGCGGAACCGTAGCTGGCCGGTCAGCCCGGTGTTGAGCTGGTCCTTGGTCACGGCCTCCAGCATGGTTCCGTTGTTGTTGGCGCGGGCGTCTTCCGGGTCCCAGCCGATGTTGACGGTTTCGGTGGCGATGGAGACCTTGTACACGGTCTCCCACGGCCACTTGAAATACGGCCCGCCCGGCTGGATGACGCGGACCTGCGGGTACGAATAGCGCTCGCGCTGGTCGGCCGACAACGAATCCGCGATCGGATCGTCGAGCGTGGACGCGGTGCCAACGCGCTGGGCCCGGCCGAAGCTGGTTTTGACCGCCCGTTCATTCTGGTTGACCGTGTACAGGCCACCGACCAGATAGCGGGCCAGAAACCAGATAATAAAACCAATCAGGCAGCCTAGTAACGTCGTCATGTGGCCCCCTCCGAAGCGATGGATTTCCTGCCGGAATCATGCGCTAAAGAGGTGTCTAAATTGTGACGAATCAGGCTTATTTGCTGCGTTTTATGGCTTTAATCAGCGATATGATTAACAATCAATGATCGTCGTCGTCTGCCGCACTTCCGGGTGGTCGACCAAGCTGCTGGCGCTCACGTTTGCGGAACGCCAATGGGGTCTGATCGGTCCAGCGCTTGAACGCCAGGGTGAAGGGCGGTGTCGCGGAATAGTCCAACAGACCAGCAATCCGCTCAATTGACATATCCGAATCGATCAGCAGGCGGCGCGCCATGCTATCGCGCACTTTTTCCAGGATTTCGGAGAAATTGGTGCCTTCATCGGTGAGGGCCCGTTGCAGGCGCTTGGTGTGCATCCCCAGCGATTCGGCAATCAGGTCGATGCTGCAATGGCCGGTGCCGATGATGCTGGGGATGGCGAGCGCGACCGTCGTGGTCATCGAGGCGTCATACACTGGCAGCCGGGCGATGCGGAACTTGATGTAACTGCCGACGATGGTCTTGAGTAGCCGCAAGTTACCGCTGGTTTTGAGCGCGAGAAACGACGCATCAAATTCCGCCTCGGTGTGCTCGCAGTCGAATTCGATGGGGCAGCCAAACGCTTTTTCGTGCAGGCTGATGTCGCGCGGGCGGCTATGCTGGAAACGCATGAGACTTGGCTTGACCTCAATGTTCCCCGTAATATCGCGGGAGATGTGGAAGATGTTCAGCATTACGCATTCGGTGAGCTGGCGGCCGGGTGTGACGAACGCATCGCCAAGGTAACGGACGGTCGCCGTGTTGGTTGCTGTGTCAACCGTTATGCGCATGGTGAAGGCGTTGGTATGGAACCGCCAGTATTTAATCGCGAGTTCAATCCACTCGCCTAATGTGTTGACGAACTTGCCGAGGACGATCAGGGGGCCGTGGTTGACGTGGTCTTGTCCCATCGCCAGCGACCACTCCAAACCAAACGAAGGCCTATTCAGCCGTTGAGCGGATAGTTCCTGCAGCATCGCCAGACCCCGGTAGGAGATCAGCGCGTCGATGTTGTCGAGCGCTGTGCGCGGGATTTTGGCCTCGTCGAGCAATGCATAGGGATCACCCCCGGCAGCCTCGACCAGTTCAACAAATCCGATCAGCACACTTGCCCGAATGTATGAGTCGCCAGCAAGCATTGGGTGTCTTTCACTGTTTATTTTGTTGTCTTGTCTCCTGGTTTAGCAACAAATGGCATGCTTTGAATAGTTGAAGCATTATCGCCACCAAGTAATGATATGCAACTAGTGGCGTATTTGTTGGGGTCTCTGTCAGCTGATTGTTTTCTGTGGGTTGTGGATAATCGGCGCGAGTGCCTCAATGCAGGTCAGTCATCAGTTGGCGGTTCGTCCGGGCGGCCAACACCGGCCCGTTCGGCTCTGCGGAAGTTCAACGGGGTCTGGCCGGTCCAGCGCTTGAACGCTAGGGTGAATGGCGGCGTTACGGCATAGTCCAGCAGGCCAGCAATCCGCTCGATCGACATCTCCGAGTCAATCAACAGACGGCGGGCCATGTTATCGCGCACTTTTTCTAGGATTTCGGAAAAGTTAGTGCCCTCGTCGCTGATGGGTCGCACCTCGTCGCTATTGGCTACTGCTTGGCCTAGCAAACAGACGTTGCGCATGATCGCTTCGGACATCTGGCGACCCGGTGCCACGAACGAATCGCCGACATGCCGTATTGTCACTGTCCCGGCCGCCTCGTTCGCAGTCATCGGCATAGTGAAAGCGTTGGTGTGGACGCGCCAATGTTTCTGCGCCAATCCGATCCACTCGCCAACATCGCTGCTAAGTTTGCCGAGCAGCATGATGGGGCCTTGATTGAGGAAGTCCGGCGGCGATGCCAGCGCCCAATCGAGACCGAACGTTGGGCTTTTGAGGCGCTGCGCCGCTAGTTCCATCAACAGCGCTACGGCCCGGAACGAGATCAGCTGGTCGATCTGGGTTAGCGCAGATCGAGGGATCTTGGCCTCGTCGAGTAAAGATAGGGATCGCCTCCCGCTTTCTCGATCAGGTCAACAAAGCCGATGAGCACACTTGCCCGGATATAGGAGCCGTTAGTCAGCAATGCTGTCACTCACTGTTCATTGTAGCGTCGTCGTCGACGCAAGAAGCTTTTTCGCCAATTTTAGACGAACTGCCTGCGCCTTATATTACAAACAGTTTCCGCAATATGTCATTAAATGTGACTATTGCTTTGCCGCCAACGCATGGTTGGCGGTGATGCATCAGCGAACCATGGGATCGCCCTGTGAGCGACCGCTCCCCGTCTTATCCATTGGTAGCATCAGCGCGATGTCTTAGCGCCGTCGCTCGGTTGGTCGGGGCCACTTTGGTCAGGCCATCCTCCACGCCTGTCTACAGGTGGTAAAAGCCCATCAGTACTAGAATATTAAAATTAATGTACTGTTAAAGAAATAATACAGTATTGGTATCTATATTTATAAGATCGCAATGTATCAATATACTTGTCTAAGTATATTATGTGTCGTGTGCGGCACAATTTGCCTTTTTCCACAAGTCTTCTACTTCGGATTGTTGCGTCGTCCCCCCTTCATCTCTAGCTCTCAACTCAAAGCAGGGGTCTCTTCCAGCGTTGGTTGCTTTTGTAAGCGTTGCGTTCAGTTGGATACTGTTGTGACGAAATGTGGAGAACAAGTTGATGCCATCGAAAAAATCAAGCCAAGTGTCTTCCGGCGCAGGCAAGTCCTCCGCACTCCGTTCTCGCCTCCTCAGCGGCACAGCATTGACACTATCGCTCGCTGCAATGACGCTGCCGGTCAATGCGCAAGCTGTGAATGAACTCATTCTTGGCGGGGTCACCTACACGCCGGGGACGCACGCGTTCAATAACGCGGCATTCATTTGGGCCTATCCGACGTTCAGCCAAGACGCGACGATCAACGTCAACACTAGTCTGACAGGTGGCGGGATCGGCACTGTTTACATCGCCGCGTATGACGGTTCGGCGACTGCAAACATTGCCACCGGCGTTACGGTGCCCGGCGCCACGGGCGTTTGGTTGCAGAGCTGGCGCGGCGATATCACGACGGTGAACAACGGCACGGTCACCGGTGGGTACGGGGTCCGGCAGTGGTCGTCGATCTCTGGCAACCTCGATCTTTCGGGCACAGGCTCAATCGCCGCGACGACGACAGGTGCCTACTTGACCGCGGCCACGGGTAACGTGGCGATCAACGGCCACAGTTCAATCACGGGCAATTCGTGGGGCATCTACGCCGAGACGGGTGGCACAGCGAACATCGGCACAACGTCGCGATTGGGCGCGGTCTCGGGTTCAAGCGGCATTTACGTTGGCCAGTATTATAACCCAACGACCAACGGCATGTTGAACCTCAATGTCAGCTCGGTCACGGGCGATTCGGGTTACGGCATTTACACGCTGGGTCGGGATCAGGCGACCAACATTTCAGCCACCGGCCGGGTAGCTGGCACAACAGACGCGATTGTTTCGACGTCGTCCGATGGCAATATCTCAGTGCTCGGCGGCGGCACGGGTGTTCTCGATGGTGGTATCTACGGCGCGCGCTACATCACAACGGGCGGTATCACCACGACATCGAACTTCGCGTCCGTCACGGGCGGCACCACGGGTGTTTACTCGACCAACGGCACAGGTGCGGTCAATGTCAGCAACAACGGCGTTATTACCGGCACCAGCGGCTGGGGCGTCTATGCAACGACCACCTCTGGTGCAATCACCATCGACAACAACGCCGCTGTGATTGGTGGTGGTACGGGCGTTTCGGCGATATCCAGCAGTGGTGCCATCAACGTGAATGGTAACGGCGCGATCACCGGCACCGATTACTGGGGGTTTTATGCCTCGACCCGCGGTGCGGGTGACATCAATATCGGCAACAGCGCATTCAACGGCGTCATCACTGGGCAGACGTTGGGCATCGAGGCGCGCCAATATGGCACCGGCGACATCAACATCAGCACCAACGCGGATGTGACGGGGACGAATAACTGGGGCGCGCTGGCCTGGAGCACCAACGGTAACACCAACGTCAACGTCACCGCCGGCAACATCACCGGCGGGGTGATCGGCTTGGATGCGCGCGCCTTCGGTTCGGGTAACGTCAATACCACAATTGCGGGATCGTCGATCATTCAAGGTGGCACGACGGGCTACTACACGGGAACCATCAGCGGCACATCGACGACCAACACCGCCGGTCTCATCCGGAGTGAGGGCGATACGGGGGCAGCAGGCACGGCGGGTGGTAGCGCCATCGTCATCGTCGCTGGCACCAACGTCATCAACAACACAGGACAGGTCATTGGCCGCCAGGATTCGGCGGGTCTCGCCTACACGTTCAACAACACATCGACGGGTGTTTGGACGCCGGGTACCGGTGCCAACACGTTTGCGAACGTGAGGGACACCGTCAACAACGCCGGCCTTATCAACGTCCGCACCGGCACGACATCGTTCAACGGCCTCGAGAACCTCAACAACCTGGCAGGCGGCAATATCAACCTAGCCTACGGTGGCGCGGCGGCGACGGACAACTTGATTACACTCGGTTTCCGCCCGCAAATCGGCAGCTCGGTGACGCTGAACTTCAATGCCACGGCAGCCAACAACGCGGCATTAGGGTTCGACAATTCGGCGAACGGTCTCGGCACGGCTGATACCATTGTCGTCGCTGGCGCGGCGACACCGCAGGCGCGGTCAACGATCAACCTGATCTCTCAGGGTACGCCAACCTCGCTGACGGGCTCGGTGGCGCTAATCTATACCGGCGTCAACTTGGTCGCACCAACTGCCGGGGCGAACCTGACGCAATCCGCCAATTACGAGTTTGGTGCCGGTAGCAACCCATCGTCGGGTCGCACCGTCTACTTCCTTGTCGATGACGGCAACGGCGGCGTCTATCTGCAGTGGAAGCCGAACGCGTCGGCTGCGGCGATGGCCGGTTTCGGCGGGGCCTTCGGTAAGGCTGCGGGCGGCGGCGGTGGCGCAGGGGCGGCCATCACCTCGGCATCCGGCGGCAGCGCGGGCGTCGGTGGCGTCGGCCTTGGTGGCGGCCCAACCGGTGGCGGTGCGGCTGGTCAGGTCGCCGATTTGGCGGCAGGCAGCAGCACTGGTTGCAGCAAGGCCCGCTCGATCTTGGGTTGGGGTGCACTCGAAGGCGAACGCACGAGATTTTCGGGTGGTGGCGGCCAAAGTTCCAGCCTAACCGGCGGCGTTGATTTTGAAACCAGCGCACCGTTGCAGATGGGTTGTGGCAACCGCCTCGGCTTTGGTTTCTTCGGTGCGTCCGGGCATTCTGGCTCGCATGGCGAATCTGGCACCAGCAACGGCGACAGCACCGGCGTCGGCGCATACGTCCGCGCCACCAGCGTCACCGGCCTGTATGCCTCGCTGCTCGGTTCGGTCGGCTGGTCGGATACGAAGCTGACCAACGCCGTCATTGGATCGACCGCTGACAAGAACGCCAAAAGCCAGACCGGCGCGGCGGCCATTGGCTACGTGGCTCGACTGAACAAGGCGACGACGCTTGATCTGCGCAGCTTCGCCAGTATCAGCCGCAACAAGGCTGATCCGTTCGCTGATACGGCGGGCATCTCCATCTCTGAGTCGACCGACAATATCTTCACCTACGGCGGCAGCATTGGCCTCCAGCAGATGTTGACGTCGCACGTGCAGGGCTTTGTGCGGGCTGGCATCAAAAAGTCGGAACTGGACAGCTCGATCACGGTGTTCGGCAACAACTTGACGGGGTCAACCACGGGGGTTGCCAGTTCCATCGAAGCTGGTTTCGTCGGCAAGTTGGGTGAGCAGATGCAGATCGGCGTGTCCGGCTACGGCACCCGCAGCGAAGGTGTGACGGGCTACGGCGGTCGCGCCCATCTCGGCATCAAGTTCTGATCTGTTAGGGCAAGCAGGAATGAAAGTCAGAAGCTGCGAGCTGCAAGGTTCCCAGCTTCTGGCGTTTTATGCCAGTGAGCCAACTGGACAACACTTCCGGTTTTTCTCCTCCTCCCCCTTGCGGCTACGGCATGCACACAAGTGATTCGGCGTAACGAAAAATCAATAAATATCAGACGATTACACAAACAACAGACGACTGTGTATTTTTAAAAAATCTC
>JAYSVA010000195.1:0-1749 GCA_043718785.1 Hyphomicrobiaceae bacterium | reverse complement strand
ATTCTGTGGGCCGTGTACGTGTTACTGTTCATGCTGTTCCTGTTGGCCGCTCCCCTCATCGCGCTGCTTGGCCTCGCTGAGCCCATTTTGCCCTGGCGCCGCCGCGCTCATGCACCCATTTCACCGCCGTCCTAGGCATTCGCCAACGGTATCCTTTCACTCTTCAACCAACCTAACCACGACACTGGAGTACCCCTCATGCAAGTCATCCTCCTGCAACGCATCGGTCGCCTCGGCCAGATGGGCGACGTCGTCAAAGTCAAAGACGGTTTTGCCCGCAACTTCCTGCTGCCACAGGGCAAAGCCCTGCGCGCCAGCAAGGACAACCAGGCCGAATTCGAGAAGCGCCGCGTCGTTCTTGAGGCCAACAACCTCGAGCACAAAAAAGAAGCCGAAGCCGTGTCCACCAAGCTGGCTGGCAAGCAGTTCGTCACCATCCGTCAGGCTGGCGACACCGGCCAGCTCTACGGCTCAGTTTCGACCCGCGACATCGCTGAGTCGGTTGTTGCTGGTGGCTTCACCGTCGACCGTCGCCAGATCACCCTCGACAAGCCGATCAAGACCCTCGGCGTGCACGAAGTGACCGTTGCCCTCCATCCGGAAGTTCTCGTCAAGATCGGCGTCAACGTCGCCCGTTCGGAAGACGAAGCCGCCCGTCAGGCCCGTGGTGAAGATGTCACCATGGTCAAAGAAGAGAAGATGGAAATCGAGACCTTCAAAGAAGACGACGACTACGATGATCGCCGCGGCGGCCGTGATGACCGCGACATGCCACCAGGCATGGGCGAACAGCCGTAAGGCATACGCTTCGATTATGCATAGCGCCCGTCACCAGATCCCTGGTGGCGGGCGTTTTTCGTTTAGGCATCGGTGCGGTTGGCAGGCACAAACGCTTTGGCGCGGCGGTGGCCAAACAGCAGGCGCTTCATCATCAGCAGCAGGATCAAGCTGAGGCTACCCGCAATCGCCAGCGCTGTCGGATGGCGATCTAGCATCAGCACCGGCGAAATCTTGCCATCGACGATCAGGCGGACATCGTGGACGATCACATCCGGCTCAAACGTCGGGCCACCCTGCTTCAATATCATCTCAACCGCTGCCAGCTGATCGCGGCTGCGCAGCACCGCATCCCGAACGCGCGGCGTGCCGAGCAACTGCATGCGTTGCGGCGCTTGCGCCACGGTCTTGAGCACTAGCTGTCCAGCAGGCTTCACTAAGCCATTGATATAGCTCGCCAGCGAGTCCAGTTGCGTCCCATCCAAACTCTTAGCGAGCTTGCCCAAGGCGGCATCATCGAGCGCCAGCAACGTTTCGCGCGGCCCCTGCTTAAGCGACGCCATCCGCGTGATCGAGGTGCGATCACCCAGAGCCAACACGCGGCCCAGGGACGCCTTTGTAAACTGCTCGGGCGTGGCAAGCCGATGTAGTTCGAACTCGGAAACCTTCGCGAAATTTGCGCCAGCCAGCGTCATCCAGTTCAGCGCCGTCTCGAGCGACTTCTTTTCGCGCGCGATCTCCAAGCCCGCCACCGACAGCTTGTTGACGCCGATATCGAGCGTGCCATCCCCCAGGCGACGCAACACGCCCGCCTCGCCTTCAGCCGCATGCACGAGCGCGACCACCTCATCGAGGCGGCCAAACTGCTCCGGTTTGACCTGATCAGCAAACCGCCGGAAGCCGTCATGGCGTTCCGACAGGTCAACCACCTTGGCGTGGGCCTTCTTGAAGCCGTGCCAGATTTCAACAACG
>JAYSVA010000194.1:0-1754 GCA_043718785.1 Hyphomicrobiaceae bacterium | reverse complement strand
CGATCACCCAGAGTGTGAGTCCGACATGGAGACGGGCCCGCGACCGCTTGCCCGAACTGCCGGTCTGTTGCGGCACGTCCGCTGCCACGACAGGCATCAACGGGCCGATAAACTCATGTGTTGTGTGTGATAGAACCTGCATGCCGCCCCGTCGAAGTGTTCAGGGCGAATCGCGATGCCCTCGACAGAGCAGAATGCCAACACTCCAACGGATCAAGGCCACAGCGTGGTGCTATGGCCTCGTTTTCCACACTCCGAGCAGTTATGCACAGCATAACTGTTATAATGCGTTACAATGTGCGTTGGCCCGATGGCTTGAACGCTGGATCGCCCGATGGTTTTGCCGGTGCGAACCAGCCCTTCCAGCCCTTACCTTCGGCCGCGCGCACCGGCGGCACGTAAACGCGCGAACCCGGTGCGCACATCTTCGCCTGATTTTCGTTCTTGCCACAGGCACGGAAGTTCCCCGCCTTATCGAAGCAGATCCGAACTTCGTCCAGTTGGTTGTTATTACCACTGCATTTCACGGACAGCATATCCGGGCCGAGGCCAGGGTTCGCCGCCATGAAATCGGTCAGCAATTCGTCGCGGTTGACGATCATTCGCGGGTCGGTGGCGTTGGCGTAGCGGGCTGGCACCACCACCTTGTTGTAGAGCTTACGCGACAGATCGAAGTAACCGTCGACGCCAAGGCCCGAGCAGGTGCCGTGCTTGCGGTATTCGTGAAACACCAGCTTGGTGCTCGGCATGATGTCGAGGATGCGGTTCGCAGTTTCGCGCGGCACAAACCCGCCGTCCGGCGACTGGCAATCCTGCGGCCAGCCGCGCTCAAACTGTGGCCACAGGCCGTGCAGCACGAATGAATAGCGCTTACCGTTGGTCGGCGCGCACTGGCTCTCGTTGGCGCGGCTCTGGCCGGCCGAACCGGCGCAGAAGCTCGGGCTCCATGACATGGCCAGCGCGTAGTAATCGAACTTGCCAGCTTCATACGTGCGGCTGGTGCGATTACCCTGGCTGCTGTACGGGCGCTGCGCCTCGGCAGCGACGGCGAACAGGCTAAGGCAACCCGCAGCAACAATCAGCGCACTTTTGATGCGCGGGCTAACATTGAACTTTGAGCCGAGCTTGGACTTGAACTTAGAACGCATCGCGGGGTTTCCTCAGGCTTGACTGGACGGGTTGGGTTTCAAACACCCTTGCCGTCGCTATAGCATAGCCCACGCGACCGCTCAAACAGCGCCGTGCCGCTGTTTGCTCACCTCACCAACGAAAGAGTTTATTGGTTAGCGGCACCTCGAAGGCCCGCCTACCGGGGCGGCCGTCAGGCCGTTACTTCTCGGTCATCACCTTGGCGCACTTATCGCTGGTGAACTCGTTGATTGCCTTCAGAATATCCTTCTGAAAAACGCCGACCTTGTCCTGCAGCGTCGCCGCTGACCAGATCGCGGTTTTGATCATGCCCGGGCCTTCAATGTCCTTCACTGCCAAGACCACCGACACGGCCTTGCCGCCCTTGAACGTTACTTTCGGCGACAAGTTGACGTTGATCGGCGTTGCTGCGCCATCCCGATCCGCCATGCATTTGACCGCATGAGGCCCGAAATCCAGCACCTGCTCAGGCTTGGTCATCGCATTGATGATGGCGAGGCGGCCAATCTTGACGTCGAGATTGCAGCGGGTATCACCCAGCCCCCAGCTGAACTGCTTCTTCTTCACGCCGTCCTTGATCTGGTCTTTGGTCCAAGCTCTCGACA
>JAYSVA010000193.1:0-3872 GCA_043718785.1 Hyphomicrobiaceae bacterium | reverse complement strand
TGCCAAACCTTGCCTGCGACGACCTACAGCATGCAGTGGGGCGGTTCGCACGTGTGGAAAGTCGGCGGCAAGCTGTTCGCCATCGGCAGCTGGGGCGAGAAGCTGTCCGGCATCACCTTCAAGGTGACGCCGCTGTCGTTTGAATTGCTGAAAGAACAGCCAGGATTGCGCCCCGCGCCCTACCTCGCCTCACGCGGCATGAAGTGGATCCAGCACTATGCCGAGCCAGGCCTGTCCAGCAGTGATTTGCGTGACTATCTGCGCCAGTCGCACGATCTCGTGGCGCAGGGGCTGTCGAAAAAACGGCGGATTGAGCTTGGTCTGAACTAACAGCAATGCGTCGGGAACATAGCAAAACGAGTAGCGCCGGAACCTCGCCACCGGCACTGTAACCCCGACGACTCACACACGAAGGGTTTGATGCTTGAACCGGTGAAGCGATTGACGACCCGTCTTTACGCCTCACCGAGCGTATTGCTGACGTTGTGCTGCCTGTTCTGGGGCGGCAACGCACTGGCCAGCAAAATGGCAGTGAACGAGATCACGCCGCTCACCCTGGTATTCCTGCGGTGGGTGCTGGTGCTGGCGGTGCTGTGGCCGATCTACGGCAAGGATGTCCGCACCCACTGGCCCAACGTCCGAAAGAAGCTGCCGCAAACGATCCTGATGGCATCACTCGGGTTCACAGCGTTCAACGTGCTGTTCTACGTCGCCGGGCACTACACTACCGCCATCAACATCGGCATTCTGCAGGGCTCGCTACCGGCGTTTGTCATGGCCTGCGCTTTTGTTGCGCATGGCACGCGCGTTTCATTCGTCCAGATTATCGGCGTCTTGATTACCATCGTCGGGGTGCTGGTCATCGCCACGCGCGGTGATCCCGGTTCCATCCTGCAGCTGGATTTCAACTTCGGCGACCTGCTGATGCTGATCGCCTGCATGCTCTATGCGGCCTACACGGTGGCGCTGCGCAACCGGCCGGAGATGCCGAGCGCCGCGTTTTTCAGCTTGTTGGCGCTGATTGCCGCCTATACGTCGCTGCCGCTGGTCACCTTCGAGGCCGTCGCTTGGGGCTTGCAGATGCCAACGTTGAAAGGCTTTCTGATCACCCTGTTCGTCGCCATCTTCCCGTCGTGCCTAGCGCAATTATTCCTGCTGCGCGGGGTTGATTTGATCGGGCCAGGACGTGCCGGGGTCTACATGAACCTGGTGCCGGTGTTCGCCGCCATCCTGGCCGTCGCGCTGCTCGGCGAGCCGTTCGCCGTATTTCATGCGGTGGCGCTGGCGCTGGTGATTACCGGAATTCTGCTGGCTCAGGCACCGCCCCAATCCGCTCTTACAGCCGCAGTACCGGCTCGAAAGAAGAAAAAAACGCGCCTGGCTCGATTTGTCCAGCGCCTCTAACGCCGTTCGCTTCGACAGCCGATCAAGATCAAGGTAGGACAACCGGCGCTATTTGCCAGCTCGCGGGACAGGACAGAACTTGAGTATTTCATCCGATCAAGACGCACCAATTGCCGAGACCCGCGACGCCCTCGTGCTGTTTATGCCGTCAGGACGTCGCGCGCGCTTCCCCATAGGGACACCCGTTCTCGATGCAGCGCGCTCGCTCGGCGTGTTTGTCGAGAGCGTGTGCGGCGGACGCGGCATCTGCGGGCGCTGTCAGGTCGCCCCCGCTGAAGGCCATTTCGCCAAGCACGGCATCGAGAGCCGCGCCTCCCACCTGACACCCGGCAACGAGGTCGAAGCCCGCTACGCCTCGAAGCGGACACTTCCCGCCGACCGCCGCTTATCGTGCCAAGCCCGGATCAACGGCGACATCGTCGTTGACGTGCCGACCGACGTTGCCATCCACGCCCAAACCGTGCGCAAACGCTCGGAAGTGCGGGTGATCGAGCGCGATCTGGCGATCCATCTGCACTACGTCGAGATTGCGCACCCGGACATGGAGCAGCCGCTCGGCGATCTCGACCGGCTGGCCATCGCGCTGAAACGCGATTTCGGGCTGCCAGATCTCACGTTCGACCAGACACTGCTGGCGCGAGCGCAGAAAATCCTGCGCAAAGCCGACTTCAAGGTCACCGCCGTGGTCTACACGGATGATGGTGCAGCGCCTCGCCTGCTTGACCTCCGCCCCGGCTTTGACGAGCAGCTGTTCGGCGTCGCCATCGACATCGGCTCGACCACGATTGCCTGCCACCTGATCGACCTGATGAGCGGCCGCACGGTGGCATCAGCTGGCACGTCGAACCCGCAAATCCGCTTCGGCGAAGACCTGATGAGCCGCGTCTCCTACGTGATGATGAACCCCGACGGCCGCGTCGCCCTCACCGACACCGTGCGCTCAGCCGTCGAGGCGCTGGTCGACCGGGTGGCAGGCCAAGGCGGCATCACCCGCGCCGACATCATGGAAGCGGTGGTCGTCGGCAATCCGATCATGCACCACCTGTTCCTCGGCATTGACCCGACCGAACTCGGCCAGGCCCCGTTCGCGCTCGCCGTATCCGGTGCCCAGCGCCTGCCTGCTCGCGAGATCGGCCTGCAGCTGCATCCGGCGGCCCGGTTGTATCTCCTCCCATGCATCGCCGGGCATGTCGGTGCCGACGCCGCCGGTGTCGCACTCGCCGAGGGCCCGCAACGCCATGACGAAGTGACATTGGTCGTCGATGTCGGCACCAACGCTGAAATCCTGCTCGGCAATAAATCGCGGGTACTGGCGGCATCGTCACCCACCGGCCCCGCCTTCGAAGGCGCCGAAATCAGCTGCGGCCAGCGCGCCGCACCGGGCGCCATCGAACGGGTGCGCATCGACCCCGTCACACTAGAGCCGCGCGTCAAAGTGATCGGTTGCGATTTGTGGTCGGATGAACCGGGCTTCAAAGAGGGCACCGACACCTTCGGCGTCACTGGTGTCTGCGGCTCCGGCATCATCGAGGCGATGGCCGAGATGTTCCTGGCCGGCCTGATCACCCACGACGGCATCGTTGACCCGGCGAAATTCGCCGTCACAGACCGTGTCGCCCTGGATGGCCGCACCGCCTCCTATGTGTTGTGGCGCGGCACGCCGGAGCTGAAAATCACGCAAGGCGACGTCCGCGCTATCCAGCTGGCCAAGAGCGCCCTTTACGCCGGGTGCCGCCTGCTGATGGACAAGTTCGGTGCCGACACGGTGGACCGCATCAAGCTTGCGGGCGCGTTCGGCTCCTTCATCGACCCGAAGTATGCGCTGATCATCGGCCTCGTGCCGGATTGCGACCTCGCCAACGTCGCAGCCGTCGGCAATGCGGCGGGAACGGGCGCGCGGATGGCGCTGCTGAACCGTGGCCACCGCCGCGAGATCGAAGCGCTGGTCCGGACCATCGAGAAGATCGAAACGGCCGTTGAGCCGCGCTTTCAGGAGCACTTCGTCAACGCCATGGCGTTCCCCAACAAGGTCGAACCGTTTCCACGCCTGGAAACCGTCGTCACCTTGCCGCCGCGTCCCATCGGGTCTGAGCCCGGCAAACGCCGCGGCGGTCGCAACCGAGGTGCGTAGTGGGGACGTTTTTGCACATCAAATAATGTAATTGATTCATAGCATTAAGTCTTGAGCCCCGGCTCCAGGCCCGGCCCGCCGTCGGTTGCCAAACCGAATCGGATAGACCCGACAAACAGCAGTATTCCGCGTGCCCAGTGGGCCTCGTCTCCAGACAGCCCGCTCTGGCCGCCAGTTTGTAGGACTCAAGTAAACGCCCCATTGTTTCTGCGTTCCCGGGCAACGGAGAACTCATGAGTTTGTATTCGTTATCTTTGATCCATTTGCTCCGCGCCCCTGTTTTGGCAGCTGTCCTACTCATGGCTGGCTGCTCACTCCCCTACGAACAGTTGATGCT
>JAYSVA010000192.1:0-8716 GCA_043718785.1 Hyphomicrobiaceae bacterium | reverse complement strand
CGTTGTTCAGGAACGCGGACTGCTGCGCCTGATAGTTCGGGTTTGGCGCATAGCCGGGATGGCGTGGCACCGGCGCATAAGCTGGCTGCGGGGCCATCTGCGGCTGCGCATACGGTTGGGTCGCCATCTGCGCCTGACGTGCAGCGGCTTCCGTGGCCGCATTCAGCGCGGCCGTGGTTTCAGCATCGCGGCGACGGCTACGTTCGCCCTCCGTGCGCTTGGCCGCGCCCATCACGGCGCCGAGAATGATTTCAGACCAGGCACCATCATGGAACCGGTAGACCCGGAACGATGTGCAACCAGCGAACTTGCTGCCCTGCTGCCACAGCTTCTCCTGGATCACCTTGGTGCGCAGCATCGGGTTGTGGACGCGCTTGAAGATCTTCTCCTGCTCGAACGACGAGAACAGGTTCGACAGCAGATGGGCTTCGAGTTGCAGATCCTGTAGATCCTTAGTCGAAATCTGCGATGGCAGCGGCTGGCCCTTCTTGCCCTGGCGATACGGCGCGTTCAGCGGCACCGCGACGTAGTAGTCCCCGTGGAAATCGAACACGACGTGACGGAACACCTCGAATTTTTCGCGCGTCTCCGGGTCCTTATGGATGTCCTGGAACTTCGACAGGATCTGGAACACCGGGCCTGACTCGGCGGCCTGCATCTTCGGAACCAGATTGTTGAGGCGGTTCATCGGGCGGCCCATCGAGACGAGCAGCAAGCAGATATCGACGAACATGGCGACGGCGAGCGGCACATAATCGCGCTTCGACAGACCGGCCTGCTCGTTCATTGAAGCGCGCGCCGTCGCAACCGCACCGCCTTCGACCGACTGCACGGCCTTCTGCTGCAACGCACGCAGTTCATCCGATGAGGGCGGCATCTTGAACGTCAGCAGGCCGCCGAACGTTGCTGTCAGGCGGCGGAACGCTTCGATGGTCGCTTCCGAACCTTCAACGGCGGCGATTTTCGGCTTGTCGAGTTCTGGCAATTCGGTGATGGCGCGCACAGCACCCTTCAAGGCACCCTGCAACTGCTGATCGGGGCAGGCAAACGTGCCGCCCTTCGAATCCGGGAATGTGGTTTTGTCGGCGCGCTCGGCCAGGTCAGCCTTGATCTGCTTCAGCTGCGGATCGGTGCGGAAGGCGTTGAAGCCGGTCACCGTCATGTCTAGCTTCCGGCCGAGCTGCTTCATGAACTCGTTGCGGTTGCCGGTTTTCGCGTCGACGGTTGACTTGTCGTCCTTGACGATCTTGGCGAGATCCCCATCCAGCGCGCTCATGTCCGCCTTGACCTGGGTGACGCGGGTCTTGACGAAATCCGAGGCGAACGAGAAGCGGCTGGCGTCATCTTCGCGCATTTTCCGGCGCGGGCCTTCGCCGGGCTTCGAGTTCAAGCACGAGGTGCCATTGGCACGCTCCATCTCGGCCTTTTGCAGCGAGATCGTCTTCAGTGATTCAAGCGTGCTCGACAGCTGTTCCAGGCGGGTCGAGGCCGCATACAGCGAGCCCTGAACCTGGGACACAGCGCCTTCCGCCGACCGCGAGGCTTCCGAGCGTGATTCCAGCACTTTCCAGTAGAAGCCGAAGCCGAAGCCGACCGAAATGATCGACAGGAACAGATATCCAGCGGCGTAGAGCGTCTTCGTGAACAGCCCGACGGGTGCGAACAACTGGTCGAGCAGCCAGATGATCATCGTCATCAGCATGGCGACCGAGAAGGCGGTGATGGCCTTATGAATGAGCGGCAGCTCACCCATGTTAGCCTCGATCAGCTCGAGCATGCCGACATAGGTCGCAACCCAGCTCAGTACGCCGAGTCCGAGCACCAGGAAGAATTTTTTGACATCGCGCTTTGGCTTTTCGAGTGCAGCCCAACCGCCGTCACCCCCATTGCTATTTCCGGTGCTACCAGACTTGTCTTGCAAGTTCTGAAACGCTTTTGCCACCGATGCCATGATGCTCTGCCTTTGCCCACATCCGCGCCCGAATTGATGGCGAAGATGATCTCAGTGTCCAACGGTCTGTGCCGACCGACCCCCAACCGGCACAACCTTCCAGATTACAGGACGTAGAGATTCAATCCGGCTGGAGTTGGCCTTGATAAAGGCAATGCCGGGGCAACAGCACAACGACAGATGAACGGGGGGCGGGAACGCCAAGCCAAACTGGCGGCTTTTCAGTGTCCCGTTTCCCCGGAATCAGATCAGCGCTCGCGCTGTTCTGATGTCAGGGGTCTTCACCAGTGTCGGGGGGCAATCGCATATGACGTCAAGTCTTGCTCGATCCTGCCGGTTTCCGCCTCCTCCCCCTTGAGGGTCCTTGAGGGGGGAGGACAACGATGGCTTCGCGAAGCGATGCCGTCGTGAGGTGGGGGTGGTCTCCGTGCGAACAGGGACAAGTGGGCCGAAGTCACCCCCACCTCACGCGGCAAGGTCGATTTTTGTGAAGTACAAAAATCGAGCTGCGCGGTCCTCCCCCCTCAAGGGGGAGGAGGAGAAAAACCGCAACGGTGTGCCGGCCGCGAGTTCATAGGCGATAGCCCTGCCTCAAGGGGGCTAAATCTCACCACACATTCAGCCGTGAAGATCCCGGATATCCGGATCGAGCTGCGCTTGAAACGGATTCCGGGAAAGCGGGAGGATGGATTTTGGTTGGTAGCAAGGAACCAACCCTTCACCTAATCAGCAGCAGCGGGCACCGCAGCACCGTGCCGAGCAGGCGGAGGGAGTGGTCGGGGGGGACGATTTGGCCGCCGAAGCGGGCGATGAGGAAGCCCGGGCACAGGCGGCGTAGGGCTTCGGCGACGGCAGCGGGATCGCCGTGGGTGTCGGGCAGCGTGATGATCTGCAGGTTGGCGGGTGTGCCATCGGCGCGGGTGATGGGCGGGCGTTCGCTCAAGGCCAAGCGCACCTGCGATTCGAGCTTCTGGCCGAGGTCGGGGCCGGTGTCCGGATCGTTGTCGATCAGCAGAATGATGATGGCGGTCTCAGTACCCTCAACCAGCCGCTCGGCGGTATGCAACATGGCAGGCAGCGCGTCGGCCTGCTCAATCGCCAGCACCACGGCACCTTGCGCTGGCGCGCCGCCTTGGCCGACCACCATGACGCCGGTGGTATCCGGCACTCCGGCAAACAACTGCTCAAGGTCAGCGGCTTCCAGCGACGCCAGCGGCTCGGCCAGCACGACAACGTTCCACGGCCCGCAGTCCGCACAGGTACTGGCGACGGCGGCCACCGGCTCGTCGCGCAGTACCCGCAGCCGCACAGGCACTTCGGCCAGCGCGGCGCGCTGCTCGACCAGCCGCTGCAGCCCGGAAAACTGCAACCGCATATCGCGCTCAACACAGGCGACGGACAGCGGTCGCCGCCCGCCGCCGTGGGTCAGGCCGAGCCGGGTGCCGAGGGCTGGAATCTCCGCCGCAAAGGAGAAGTTGGCGAGCCGCAGCAGCTCGACATCCTCGATGTATAGGCTCTCGATTTCGGCGTGATAGGCCTGGGCTAACCGCACCGCTGCATCAATCGCCGCCAGCGTCGTGCGTTCGGCCCGCACCCCCGGATTGAGCCGCAGCACAACCCGACCCCGGGCCTCCGCTGCTGTTGCGACGTGCGTGATCATGATCGGGTGTCCATCATCAGACCATGCCAGTTCTAGCAGCAAACTTGTGCACCCGCTCAGCGAACTGGCGCAAGTGCGCTTCGACACGGGCATTGACGCTGCCAGACGGGAAGTCACCGTGGTCGTCGCGCTCGCCAGCGGCAATGCCGGTGAGGATTTCGATGCCTTGATCAATGTTGGCGACGGCATGGATGCGGAACGTGCCAGCCTTCACCGCTTCGACCACGTCTTCACGCAGCATCAGATGCTGGACGTTGGCTGCCGGGATCATGACGCCATGGTTCGAGGTCAGCCCCCGCGATTTGCAGATGTCGAAGAAGCCTTCGATCTTTTCGTTGACGCCACCAATCGCCTGCACCTCACCCCACTGGTTGACCGAGCCGGTGACGGCGAACCCCTGGTTGATCGGCACCTCCGCCAACGCCGACAGCAACGCATACAGCTCCGTCGATGAGGCGCTATCCCCATCGACGCCGCCATAGGACTGCTCGAACACCAGCGACGCGGCCAACGACAGCGGCACCTCCTGGGCAAACCGACCGGCGAGATAGCCCCACAGGATCATCACGCCCTTGGAGTGCAGCGGGCCGCCGAGATTGGCCTCCCGCTCGATGTCGGTGACGCGGCCTTGGCCGGCCCGCACCCGCGCGGTGATGCGGGTTGGCCCGCCGAACGCGAAATTGCCGATCTGGCGAACCGCTAGGCCGTTGATCTGGCCGATTTTCGAGCCCAGCGTATCGATCAGCACGATATTGCGGTCGATGGTCTCCTTGGCGTGGTCGCGCACCCGGTCGGCACGTTGAATTTGCTCGTTGATCGCTTGCACCACGTCGGTGCGGCTCGTGACTTTGTGCCCGGCTTTGCTGGACCAAAAGTCCGCTTCCCGGACCAGATCGGAGAGGAGCCCGATCTCAATTGATAGCTTCTCGCGATCGCTAGCCAGCCGGGCGCCCTGCTCGATCAGCCGGGCGATTCCGTCAGCATCAACCGGCTTCAGCTTATGCGTCGCGACGATGGAGGCGATGACGCGGGCATAGGCGCGGTCGTTGTCGTCGGAGCGGTCGATGGTGTCGTCGAAATCCGCTTGGACTTTGAACAACCCCAGGAAATCCGGATCGTTCTGGCTGAGCATGTAATAGAGCTCGCGGTCGCCGAACAGGATGACTTTGACATCGAGGGGGATCGGCTCCGGGTCGAGCGACTGTGTGGTCATCATGCCGACGGTTTCGGCCGGTTGCTCGATGCGGATTTCGCGGGCTTTCAGTGTCCGTTTCAGCGCTTCCCAGGTGAACGGCGACAGCAGCATCTTGCGGGCATCGATCAGCAGCGAGCCGCCGTTGGCGCGATGCAGACTGCCCGCTTTGATCAGCAGGAAATCCGTCATCAGCGAGCCCATCTGGGCGATATGGTCGATGCGGCCAATCAGATTGCCGTAAGTCGGGTTCAACTCCTCAATGGTCGGCACGGCCCGGGGCGCGCCGCCCTCGCTGCCAACCAGCACATTCACCAGGTAACGCCGGTAGCGCGGATCGCGCGAGGTGTCGGCTGGCTGCTTGATCAGCTCCGCTTCATCGTCGCCGCTCTTCAGGAACAAGGCAACGTTGCGGATCATATCGCGTTCGGTGGCGTCGAGATGCGCCACCACGGCGGGCAAATCACTGAACGCGGATTTCAGCTCGTCGAGGGCCTCGCGCGTCGCCACATGCGCCATGCTCTCGTGCAGGCCAGCCAGATGCGCGCGCCGCTGCTTGTCGGATTTCGGCACTGCTTCGAGCACCTGCTCCAGTTCACGTTGCAGCGCCTCGATCTTGACTTCGACGCCGCGCCGCATTTCGTCCGGCAACTGCTGGAAGATCTCCGGCTTGACCACCCGGCCTTCGTGCATCGGTGCCATCGCAAAGCCCGTTGGCGTGCGCAACACCGCGATGTTCTGGGCCTGGGCCTTTTTGCTCAGCGCCTCCAGTGCGCCGTCCTGCAGCGCGCGATATTCTTCCTCAATCGAGCGGCGGCGGGCCTGGTAATCATCCCCCTCAAACATCGCGGGCAGGGTCGCGCGCAGCTCGTCGATGGCGCCGATCATGCCTTGTTGCAGTGCCCGCGCCCGCCCCGGCGGCAACTGCAGCGCCTTCGGCCGGTTCTGGTTGTCGAAATCGTTCAGGTACACCCAGTCCGGCGGCGTCGCAGCCTTCGCGGCGAGCCTCTCGAGATAGGCTTTGACCGCCGTGCGCTTGCCGGACGCGGCCGGTCCGAGCACGAAAATGTTGTAGTCGTGCGCCTTCATTAGCGTACCGAATTCGATGGCCTTCAGCGCCCGGTCCTGGCCGATCAATCCGGAGATCGGCTCGAGATCGGCGGTCGTTTTAAAGCCAAGCCCGGTGGCGGTGACGGTGCGGCGGACATCGGCGGCGGATAACGGCGCGTGGTCGATGGCTGGCAGCAACGGCGCCGTCATTTCCGCGCTGAACTGACGTGACAGATCGGCTGCCTGAGCCTGATCGGCCGTCGTACTGCTGCCCGCACCGTTGCGCGCCTTCTTGAAGAACATCCGCCCGCCTCCTCACGTGAACCCTGCGCCCGATGATATGCGCAACAGTGACCGTGGGAGCAAGGCTTAAGCAGAGGCTCAGCCTCCATATGGATGGTAAAAACATCAGTGTGCACCAACGCAATGTGTGGTTTAGGCGCAGCGATGAGTGTTTCACAGTCTTGTCGCAAGCCATGCGAAAACATGGCGGTGAGCGATTATTGGTCGTCAAGATTAGCTCCTTGGTGGTAACATTCACGCGCAAGTAATGCGAAACTTGCTGTCGGCTGGTCCGCCACGAATGATGGGCAGGACTGCTTATGCATCAGTTGCAATGCGGCGCGGATTACGCTTTTACAGGTGGTGGAAACGTCAAGATTCATCAGCAGCGCAGCGCCTAGCGAGCGTCGGCGCTGCCGGCTAGCGAGAGCAGCAACTTCTCATGCAAACATTTGACTACGTGATCATCGGTGCGGGTTCGGCGGGTTGTGTGCTGGCCAATCGGCTGTCGGAGGATGGCAAGTCGACTGTGGCGGTGCTGGAAGCCGGTCCGACTGACAAGTGGCACCCGTGGATCCATGTTCCGGCGGGCTTCATCAAGACGTTCTACGATAAGCGGGTCAACTGGTGCTACTCGATGGAGCCGGGTCCGTGGACGAACGGGCGGCGCATCCACGCGCCGCGCGGCAAGACGCTGGGTGGCTCGTCGTCGATCAACGGACATGTCTACAATCGCGGCCAGGCGATGGATTTCGATACCTGGGCGCAGATGGGTAACCGTGGTTGGGGCTACTCGGATCTGCTGCCGTACTTCCAGCGCATGGAGCGGCGGTTGGGTGCCAAGGACGAAGGTGATGACAAGACCTATCGTGGCACGACCGGTCCGCTGACAGTCAGCGACATCGACTGGCACCATCCGCTGTGCGAGGCGTTCATCAAGGGCGCCGAAAGCCTCGGCATTCCGCGCAATCCGGACTACAATGGTCGCATCCAGGAGGGTGTGGCCTACGCCCAGCGTACCATCAACAACGGGTGGCGCGTGTCGGCGGCCGTTGCGTTTTTGCATCCGGCAATGAAGCGGCCGAACCTGACCGTGATCACCAACGCCCACGCCACAAAAATCGTGCTGGAGGGTAAGCGCGCGGTCGGCGTGCAATATGCCCGTGACGGCTACCAGGGTGCGCCCATTGAAATCCGCGCGGCGAAGGAAGTCATCCTGTCCGGTGGCACCTATAATTCGCCGCAGCTGCTGCAGTTGTCGGGCATTGGCCCGGGTGGGCTGTTGCAGTCGCATGGCATCACCGTGCAGCATGCGTTGGCAGGTGTTGGCGAGAACCTGAAAGATCATTATGCGCCGCGTTTCGTTGCCCGCGTCAAAAACATCGAGACGATCAACGAGAAGGTGCGCGGCCTGAAGCTGGGCGGTGAGGTGGCCAAGTGGCTGTTTGCCAAGAAAGGCATCCTGGCGATCTCGCCGACGCTGATCTACGTGTTCTGGCGGTCGGAGCCGGGGATCGCCAATTCCGACCTGCAGCTGACGTTTACTCCCGCGAGCTATAAGGAAGGCGTGCAAGGCCAGCTCGAAAGTGAGCCGGGCATGACGGTGGCCTCCTGGCAGCAGCGGCCGGATAGCAAGGGCTATGTCCACATCCGCTCAAGCGATCCGTTCGAACCGCCGATCATCCAGCCGAACTATCTGGCCGAGGAAAGCGACCGTCGCGTGCTACTGGCTGGCATGAAACTGGCGCGCCGGTTGCTGGCGAGCGATCCGCTGCTGCCCTACTATGATCGCGAGGATTTCCCCGGTCCGAACGTGCAGAGCGATGACGAACTGCTGCAGTCCGCCAAGGAGCGCGGCACCACCACGTTCCACCCGTCCGGCACCAGCCGCATGGGGCCGAAAACCGATGCGCTGGCCGTGGTTGATGATCAGCTGCGCGTGCATGGGCTGCAGGGGCTGCGCGTTGTTGACGCTTCGATCATGCCAACGATGCTGTCCGCCAATCTGAACGCCGCAACGCTGGCGCTGGCCGACAAAGCCTCCGACATGATCCGCGGCATCGCTGCGCCTGATGCGGCGCGGCTGGCGGGGTGAGGGCCGCATTTTAGCAGACCTGCCGCGAGCGCCCGCCTCGCGACAGGCGTCCGAACACGTGCTACCGAGCGCGGATCATTATTGGGGAGTGATGGTCATGGCATTTTTCGGTCTTGGGGCGCATCTGATCATTGCGCTGTTTTTTGCGGTGCATGCGATCCGGGCGGGCCGCGAGATGTATTGGTTGATTATTCTGTTTTCGTTCCCGTTGTTGGGCAGCATCGTCTACTTCTTTGCCATTTTCCTGCCGGAAACGAGTGTTGAGCGGAGCATTGCTAAGGCGGGGGGCAAGATCGTCAAAATTCTTGATCCGACGCGGGAGCTGCGCGAGGCCCGCGACCTGTTCGAGTTGACGCCGACGACGCAAAATCAGGTACGGCTGGCCTCGGCGCTGCTGGAAACCGGCAATGCAGCGGAGGCAGCAGAACACTACGAATCGGCGCTCAAGGGCCAGTTCTCCGAAGACGCCGATCTGAAATTTGGCGC
>JAYSVA010000191.1:0-8743 GCA_043718785.1 Hyphomicrobiaceae bacterium | reverse complement strand
ACCGCCCGCAGTCGCGCAACGCGCTTTCGTGGGACATGCTGGCGGCGATGCGGGTCGCAATTGCCGACGCCGCCGCTGATGACTCGGTCAAGGTAGTGGTCCTGGCTGCTGAAGGTCCGGTATTCTGCGCCGGTCACGACCTCAAGGAACTAACGGGCCGCCGCGCCGATGCGGACGGCGGTCGCGCCTTCTTTGAAGCGACGATGGCATCCTGCTCGGCGATGATGCAGGCGATCACCTCGTCCCCGAAGCCGTTCATCGCTGCAATCGAAGGTACGGCGACGGCAGCAGGCTGCCAGCTGGTCGCGACTTGCGATCTGGCGGTGGCGTCGGCCAATGCCAAGTTCGCCACGCCCGGTGTCAATATCGGCCTGTTCTGCTCAACGCCAATGGTGGCTGTGTCCCGCAGTGTCGGCACCAAGCACGCATTGGAAATGCTGCTGCTCGGCGCGCCCATCGACGCCGAAACTGCGCTGCGCTTCGGCCTGATCAATCGCGCGGTGGCCTCAGCAGACGTGCGTCGCACCGCCATCGAACTTGCCGCCGTGATCGCCTCGAAATCCGCCAGCATGATCTCCACCGGCAAGCGCGCCTTCTATCAGCAGCGCGAACTGGGCCTCAGCGCCGCCTACGACCACTGCAGCCGCGTCATGGTCGAAAACCTCCTCACCCGCGACGCCGAAGAAGGCATCTGCGCCTTCATCGAGAAGCGGTCGGCGGTTTGGGAGGGTTAAGCCTATGCAACCCCGCCTCTCCCTGATCACGCTCGGTGTCGCTGACATGGCGCGTGCTCGCGCGTTTTATGAGGTGCTGGGGTTCTCGGCGTCGTCGCAATCGCAGCCGACGGTGACGTTCTTCGATACCGGCGGTGTCATCCTCGGGCTTTACGCTCGCGCTGCATTGGCCGCAGATGCGACGGTGCCCGATAGCACGCCCGGATTTTCGGGTGTGGCGCTGGCCCATAATGTCGGCAGCGATGCCGAGGTGGACGCCGTCATTGCTCATGCGGTGAAATGCGGTGGCAAGTTGGTTAAGGCGGCGCACAAAGTGTTCTGGGGCGGCTATTCCGGCTATTTCGCCGATCCCGACGGCCATCTCTGGGAAGTCGCGCACAACCCGTTCTGGCCGCTCGATGCCGAGGGGCACGTGCTGCTGCCGGTTTAGGCCCTGTGATGCGGCACGTTAAGGGCGCGGCGTCGCTACTCTTGAAATGTGCAGATGTTGGCCGTAGTAGTCGGCGGAACCTCGTTTGCCCGCTCAGGAGCCCCGCTCGTCCATGCCGAAAATTACGTTCATTCAGCCTGATGGTTCGTCCCAGGTCGTCGATATCCAAGCCGGCATGACGGTGATGGAAGCCGCCAAACTTAACAATATCTCCGGCGTCGAAGCCGAATGCGGCGGCGCTTGCGCCTGCGCCACCTGCCACGTCTACATCGATGCAGCCTGGGTCAAAACCGTTGGCAAACCGGAGCCGATGGAAGAAGACATGCTCGATTTCGCCTTCGATGTGCAGGAAGACAGCCGCCTGTGCTGCCAGATCAAAGTGACCGCTGCCATCGATGGCCTCGTGGTCCGCATCCCCGCTAAGCAGTTCTGATTGCTGACGTTGCCCGTTCCCGGCTACCTCCCTGTAGGTCGGGCCGCACGGGTGGCGATGAGATCTGAATGGGCTGGCAGCGAGTACGAATAACAGTCCGCTGAACCTGGGGTCCTCGGGCCAAGCCTGGGGATGACAGTTCTGGGGTGGCTCTAATGGAGAATTGCCGTGACGACGTCCGCCCCCGATTTTGGCAACCCAATCGAAACCGACGCACTCATCATTGGCGCTGGGCCCGTAGGCCTGTTTGCCGTGTTTGAACTCGGCCTGCTCGACATCAAGTGCCATCTCGTCGACATCCTCGGCAAGCCCGGTGGACAGTGCGCGGAGCTGTATCCGGAAAAACCGATCTATGACATTCCAGCGCTCCCCGTCGTCTCCGGCCAGGAGCTGACCGACCGGCTGTTGCAGCAGATCAAGCCATTCGATCCGCAGTTTCACTACGGCGAGCGCGTCGACGAGCTACACCGGCGCGCCGACGGCCGCTTCGACCTGAAGACCGATGGCGGGATGCACTTCATCACCAAAGTGGTCGTGATCGCAGCTGGCGGTGGCTCGTTCACACCGAAGCGGCCGCCGTTGGCTGGCATCGAAGCGTTTGAAGGCACTTCGGTGCACTATGCCGTCCGCAAGATGGAGCAGTTCCGCGGTCAGGACGTGCTGATCGTCGGCGGTGGTGACTCGGCGCTCGACTGGACGCTCAATCTGCAGCCACTTGCGAAAAGCCTGACCCTCTTGCATCGCCGCGACGAATTTCGTGGTGCGCCGCACTCCGTCGAGCAGATGCGCGCACTCGTGGCATCGGGCAAGATGCACCTGAAGATCGGCCAGGTCACCGGCCTGTACGGCGATGGTGCGCAGCTCAAAACGGTGGCGATCAAAACGGCGGCGGGCGAGGAAACGATTCCCTGCACTGCACTACTGCCGTTCTTCGGCTTGACCATGAAGCTCGGCCCCATCGCCAACTGGGGTATCAACCTCGACCAGAACCTGATCCCCGTGGACACCGAGCGCTTTGCCACCAGCGAGCCCGGCATCTTCGCCGTCGGTGACATCAACACCTACCCCGGCAAGCTCAAGCTGATCCTCTCCGGCTTCCACGAGGTCGCCCTGATGGCTGTCGCCGCTCAAAAGATCGTCCACCCCGACAAGAAAGTGCTGTTCCAGTACACGACGTCCTCCTCTAGCCTGCAGAAGAAACTCGGCGTGAAGTGAGGGGAGGCAGCACGGCGGCGGCCCCCTCACCCCCGACGCTTCAGCTTTCGGCAGTCGTCGCTGTCCGCGAACTGGCGGACTTTGAGCTGTCGTGGATAGCTGGCGTGGCCGGTGGGATCGATGCGGCGGACGCCATATCTCGCCGCCTCAGTGCCGACGAACACCGTGACGCTCATGCGGGAGCAGAGGTCGCGGATCAGCGGCTCGGTTAGCTGATCCAATGCGAAAATCAGCGGGCGCTTCTTTAGGTCCGGGTCGTTCCGAATTAGCTCGATGCCGTTGTAGATGCTGTCGACTTCGATAATCACGGCATCCGTACCAAGGCGCTCAATCGTGGCATTAGCGCGGGCGTAGGGGGCAATGTGGCCGTACATGAACCGAACGTGCATCGGTAGGAGCACCAGCACGGCGGCAGCTGTTGTGACGGCGGTTACGCCCCAGGCGGCGCGGCGCTCGCTGGCGCTGTCCCCTTCCGTCAACGTCACCCATCCGAAGGTGGCCAGCAGTGCAGCGCTACCGATCAGGCCGTGGATGTAGCGGTAACCCCAGCCGATGTCTTGGAACGGCAGCAGAATGAACATCGCGACCACGGTCAGCACCAGCCCGGCCGCGAGGGGGCGCATCACCGGGTTATCTGTCCAGGCCCCCTTCCAGGCGAACACCATACCGGGGACCAGCAGCACCAGCAGCAGTGGATTCTGCCAGGCGGCGAAACGCATGAGATTTTGCACCATTGTCTCGAAACCGAGGAAGCGAAACAGGCTCAACAACGACAGCACGCGGTCGAGAAAGTACGCCCCGCCGGCCGTGGCGGCGCTGTCCGGCGCGATGCCCGCACTTTTCAAAGCGAGCTGGCCATAGAGAATCCAGAAGAGGCCGATGGCCGCATATCCGGTGGTGTAAAAGGCGGTCAGCCGCCAGCGGCGCTGGATCAGCAGTTGCAACACGAACGGCGCGACGAATAGCGGATGGAACACGATCTGATGCAGGCCCGTCGCCACGAACCCAACTGCCAAAGCTCCGGCATGGCTGGCTGGCGTATTGCGGCTAAACAGCCACAGCCACACCAGATACAGCGTCAAATGCGCGGTCATCGCAAACGGCGTCATTCCCATGCCTAGGACTTGCGAGGACGTGGCACCCAGCACTACGGCGATGACCCAGGCATCAGGCCGCTGCGGCCAGAGCTGGCGGGCGACACCAAACAGCGCCAGCAGCGCTGTCATGACCAAGATGGCGTTGGTCAACTCAGTGTTGAACAGCTTGCCAAATGCGGCACGAATGGCGGCGTTGCCCGGTAGGTAGGCGGAAGCCCAGGCGACATCGCCCGGCACCGGCAGGCGGAATGCCGGTTGCAGGGCCGCCGCGAAAGGCCGCCATTCCGGCGCGACGGGGGCGAGCAGCCGCCCACTGCCAATGATCTCGGCATCGAACTTGGCCATCAGTTCGTCGTGCGAGACAGCCGTGTTCAGCGCCACCGTCCGGGTGCCAAGCGCCACCAGCAAACCGGTCAGCAGGATCGTCGCAACGATGAACCTGGCCGAAGTCGCGATGCGTTCGGCGCGTTCGCCCCAGGCGGCGGGCACGCCAAAGAACGCCAACGCCAGCAGGAGCGCCGAGACCAGCAGCAGCACCGGTACGTCCTGGGTTTGCATGAGTTCGCGGGTCAGCACGAAATGCGGGGTCAATTCAAGCTGCTCGATGCCAACGACGGCCAGCAAAACAAGCGCCACAGTGATCAGCAGCCGTCGCCAGCGTGGCGACAGGTCCGCGCCATCGTCCCAAACTCTGCCCAGCATTCTGATCTGCCCGCCCACTTTGCCGCCTCCGCCTTCGCGAGTGATTACCCGTGCGCGACCGAACTGCCAACGGTGTCACTCATCTGCCGTTCATTTTGGCTGTGGCATCCGGTCCAGCAAATATTGCGTGACATGTGGCCGGAAGTTCGGCTTCAAGCTGATGCGAACTTGTATTGGAGGCGTTGCGTGAACTCAGACAGTCTTAGCGTGATCGGCGGGCGCGAGGCGGTCGATGTGACCATCATCATGCCTTGCCTGAACGAGGCGGACTGCCTCAAGCCGTGCATCGAGAATGCCCGTGAAGCGCTCGAAATGATGCACCTGCAACACGGGCTGACCGGCGAAATCCTTATCGCTGATAATGGCAGCACCGATGGCAGCCCTGCCATCGCCACCGCTCTCGGTGCGCGCGTGGTGCCCGTCACCCGGCGTGGCTATGGCGCGGCGTTGGCGGGTGGTGCGCGGGCAGCTCACGGCCGGTTCCTGGTGATGGGCGATGCTGATGGCTCCTATGATTTCCGCAACTCGGTCGCCATGGTCGGCGAACTGATGCGAGGTGCTGACCTGTGCATGGGCTCGCGCTTCAAGGGCGGCATTGCGCCCGGCGCGATGCCGTGGAAAAACCGCTATATCGGCAACCCCGTGCTGACCGGCATTCTCAACATCCTATTCCGCTCCGGCATCGAAGATGCCCATTGCGGCTTGCGGGCATTGACCCGCGACACGTTTGATCGGCTGCGGCTGTCCGGCGAGGGCATGGAATTCGCCAGCGAGATGGTGATCAAGGCGACGCTGCTGGGTGTCAAAATTGCTGAGGTGCCAGCCACCTTGTCGCGCGATCTGCGCAACCGGCCCCCGCATTTGCGCCCGTGGCGGGATGGCTGGCGGCATCTCCGTTACCTGCTGATGCTCAGCCCGGCTTGGCTGTTTGCTGTGCCAGCCGCCGTGCTGGCAGCGCTAGCGTTGTTCATCCTCGGTATGGGCGGGCTTGCCGCATTCAAGGGCACGTTCCAGACATCGTTTTTCGGCAACTACTGGGTGGTGCTGGCGGGTGGCTTGCTGACTATCAGCCATACCGCCGCGATTCTGGCGGCGGCTGGTAATCTCTACGGCATCCGTGAAGGCTATCGGCGGCGCAGCGAGGGCTCAAAAACCATTGCAAAATGGGCGTCGCTTGAAGTCATGCTGATCGCGGGCCTCGCCTGCATGCTGATCGGCTTCGGTGTGCTCGGTTATCTGGTCAGCTATTGGTCAGCCAACCGTTTCGTGCCGATTGTCAACGTGTTGCCCGCCGTCATCGGCACCTCGTTGGTGATCATCGGGGCGCAAAACGTGCTCGGTGGCTTTCTGCTGTCCATCGTCAACGGCAATGATGCAGACTTCTCGAAGGCGGCACCGGTCCCGGCCGTCGTTAGCGCCCCAGCCATTGCCGCGATGCCTAGCAAGGCCGCCTGATGGCTGGTTCAAGCCCGTTAAAAGTGCTGCTGGCGACGGCGTATTTTGACAGCCATCGCGGCGGCATCGAGATCGTCGCGGGTCGCTTAGCCAGCGAACTTAGGCGACGCGGGGCTGATGTGACGTGGCTGGCCACCGACGCTACTGCGCCACCACCGGATGACCATGCGCTTTCTGTGGCCGCCTGGAATATTGCTGAACGGCGACTTGGGTTTCCGCTGCCGCTTCCGGGCCCTGGTGGCATCGCGGCGATCTGGCGAGCTGTCAAAACAACCGACTGTGTGCTGCTGCACGACAGTCTGTATCCCACGAACGTCGCCGCGATGCTGGCGGCGCGCTGGCACGCAAAGCCTGTAGTGTTGGTGCAGCACATCGCCGCCGTGCCCTACAGCAATCCGGTGCTGCGCCTGGTGATGCGGGCCGCCAACGCGCTGATCGCGCGGCCAATGCTGGCGGCGGCAGATCAGGCCGTGTTCATCAGCGACACCGTCGTCCAGCATTTCGCGACTGTGCGGTTCAAAGTGCCGCCGCGCCTGATCTTCAACGGCGTCGACACCGATGTATTCCAGCTTCCAGCAGCAGGGTTTGACCGGCGCGCAGTACGCTCGTCGCTTGGGTTACCGGCGGATGGCAAAATCGTCTCGTTCGTCGGCCGCTTTGTCGAGAAGAAGGGTCTGCACATTATCGAGCGGCTGGCTCTCCAGCGACCCGACCTCACATTCGCGTTGGCGGGTTGGGGGCCGATTGACCCGCGCGCGTGGAGGCTGCCGAATGTGCATGTGTTTTCGGACCTGCAGGGCGCATCGCTAGCCCCGTTCTATCAGGCGGGCGATGTGTTCGTGCTGCCGTCCATCGGCGAGGGCCTGCCGCTGGTGATGCAAGAGGCGTTGGCCTGTGGCCTACCGGTGATCTGTGGCGCTGAGTCCGCCGCTGCCGATCCCGCGTCCAGCGGTCTGATCGACGGCGTCCTCATCGATAGCGCCGATCCGAACGCGATAGCGGTAGCGGTTTCCTCGCGTATTGATTCGGCGTTCCGGGACAACAGCACAACCGCTGCCGCCACGCGCCACGCCTACGTGTTCGGCCGCTATAGCTGGGCCGAAGGTGCCAAAGCCTACCTAGCGCTCATGCAAGATCTGGTCGCGGACAGATCCGCTGCCGGATCCATGCCGTCAAAGTCCTTCTAATACCACCGGTCAAAAATTTTGACCGGTGGTATTAGAATCTTTGCTTGCGCGCGGCCGCCCCGCCAACCCCGCGCGCGGATACCATCGGTCAAAAGAAATGACCGCTGGTATAATCCGTTGCGGATTTCACATGTTGTCGGCTGCGCTGAACGGTTGACCTGTTGGTCTTGCCTATTCCCGCCGTAACACGCCGTTGACAATCCGGTTGGCCCAGCGTTTGGACCAGCCTTGGGCCTCGAAGGCGGCTTTGACTTCCTCGGAATCGTAGACCGTCTCGACCCACTCGAAGAACGGCATCGGGCGGCGCGCATTGTCAGCCAGATAACGCTCAAAGAAGAAGTCGAGCACCCCGGTGTCGGCTTGGCGGATGTGGCCATAGCGCAGCGACAGCTCGTTCTTGGCCTCAGCCAGTGGCACGCCTTCCTTGAGGTGGCGGTACAACACGCTGGTCAGCCCGGCCCGATCAGCGCCGGACTTGCAGTGCAGCAGCGCCGGATATTCTATTGTTTCGAACACATCCCGCACCCGTCGCAGTTCTTCCCGGCTTGGTGCCGCGCGTGAGCGAACCTGACAGTTGACCAGCTTGATGCCGAGTTCTTCGCAGGTTTTGCGCTCCAGCATGTAGCTGCCGCACATCCGCTCACCGCGTAGATTGATGATCGTCTTCAGCCCGGACTTTGCCATGCTGCGGATTTGATGCGGCGCGGGCTGGGCCGCGCGCCACATCTTCGCACCCAACGGGTGCTGGTTGAGATAGACGAGGCGCAGCACGCCATGGTCGACGAACAGCATGTCGAGATAGGTGGCCGTGGGCGCAAGCGTGCGGCGCAGCCCCGGTGGCAGGCGGCGTATCAGGCCTTCCCGCCATCCCAGGGTCGCCCGCTTATAGGCGCGGCGTGTGCGTTTAACGATACCTGCCATAGTCCTGCTTTATCAGAGCCTGTTTGCGCGAAGTCTAACACCGAGGCCGCTTTGGTTGCTCGACCAACTTCCCTCAAGACTCACAATTGATTGCATTTGGTGGTTAACCGCTATAGGCACCGCGAGCAAGCGCTTCCCAGGGAGCAACGGTTTTACGCCGCAGTTGAACCGAAGTTGAGCTGGCTTATTTGTTGTTTCCATATCAGCAATTGTGCCAACCTTTGCACGCCGCGCATGGCAAGCCCCGGACCAGGTGAGCCACGGATGGCGAGTTCAGAGCCGATCAGAGCCGAGACCAAGCCGCCCCCCAAGCAGCCTAGCGCCCTCGCACGTATGGGCGGCGGGGCGTTGGTGCGCTTGATCCGACTGGTTCGGCGCACCTCGCGCGTGGTCTATGAGCCCGCCGATGCCGTGGCCCGGTTTGAGCAGCACAGCCCGATGATTATGGCGCTTTGGCATGGCCAGTTTGTGATGCTACCAGCGCTGTGTCCGCCCACAGTCAAAGTCAAAAACATGGTCGCCAAACATGGTGATGGTGACATCATCGGCGATGTGCTGACCGCCTTCGG
>JAYSVA010000020.1:0-11270 GCA_043718785.1 Hyphomicrobiaceae bacterium | reverse complement strand
CCAGCAGCACCGGCTGGCACTCCGCCATGCCATTGCTCATGGCGAGGCGGGCGGCTTGCCGGAACGCCATGTCGGAGCTGTCGACGCTGTGGGCGCTGCCATCTGTCAACGTTACGCCGACGTCGACGACGGGGAAACCGAGCGGGCCGCGGTTCATATAATCGTGCACGCCGATTTCAACTGACGAGATGAACTGGCGCGGCACGGCACCGCCGACCACCTTGTCGTCGAACAGGATGCCGGAGCCGCGCGGCAAGGGTCGGATCAGCAAGGTGACGTCGCCGAATTGTCCGTGGCCACCGGTTTGTTTTTTGTGGCGACCCTTGGCGGTCGTGCCAAGCCGGATCGTCTCCCGGTAGGGGATGCGGCGCGGCTGGCAATCAACGGTCATGCCATATTTGCGCTGCAGCCGCTCGAAGGCAACGCGCAGGTGCATCTCGCCGTGTCCGGCCAATACAACTTGTTGGGTGTCGGCGGTGTGCTCAAGGGTCAGCGACGGGTCTTCCTCGACCAAGCGGGTCAGGGCTGCCGACAGTTTCACCTCGTCGCGGCGGTCGGCCATGACGATGGCGGAGCTGTACACCGGGGCTGGCACATTGACCCGTTTCGGCTGGACGATGCCGCCGCGTTCCAGCGTGATGACGTCGCCGGTTTTGATGCGGTCGAGACGGCTGAAGGCGACGGTATCACCGGCTACCGCAGGGCCATGCTTGCTGATGTCGGCGCCGCGTAATGAGGCGATGCCGCCGATGCGCTCCTCCGCGCCGTTGCTGGTGACGAGCGCGCCGTCGGTAAAGCTGCCGGTGAGGACGCGGGCGACGGAGAGCTTGCCGCCGTGGCCGGTGTGCAGGGTCTTGAACACGTAGGCTGAGGATTTGGTCGTCTCCAGCTTCAGGCGGCGGGCGGTGGCTTGCACGAATGGCGCGTCGTGGCGCAGTGCTTTCAGCAGCCGCATGATGCCGTTGCCGTTCTCGGCGGACCCCAGCAGCACCGGGCAAATCAGGCCATCGCGGAATTCGCGGCTGAGGTCGTCGAACACCTGTCCCTGCGGTGGTTCGGTGTCGGCGAGCAGGGCTTCCATCAGCGCGTCATCGTAGTCGGCGAGCTGTTCGAGCATGTGGAAGCGCGCCTGCTTCTCACGCTCCAGCAGGTGCGGCGGTATGGCCGTGACCTCGGCGGTGGCGTGCGGGCGGTAGAGGAAGGCGCGGTCGAGGGCCAGATCAACGAAGCCGGTCGCCTTGAGTTTGGACGCATCGCCGCCGTCGCCGCCCTCCCAGATCGGGATCTGCCGGAGGACGAGGGGCTTGGCGCTGGCGGGCTGCAGTGCGGGGAGAATATCACGGACCGGGGTGCTGGCGGTGTCGATTTTGTTGAGGAATAGCAAGTGGGGGATGTGGGCGTCGTCGAGGTGCTTGAACAGGACTTGTAAGGCGGAGAGCCGTTTCGGGTCTGGCTCGCTGACAATGACGGCGGCGTCGCACGCAGTGAGGGCGGTTAATGTTTCGGCCTGGAATTCGACCGATCCCGGACAATCGATGAAGGTGAAGGTGTCACCAAGAAAGCTGGCGTCGGCGATATTAAGCTCCACGCTCATGCCGTGGGCGCGGGCTTCGGGGGAGGCATCGCCGATGGTCGTGTGATCATTGACACGACCGGCGCGTTTGACACCACCAGTGCGTTCCAGAATGGCTTCGAGCAACGTGGTTTTGCCTGCGAGATAGGGGCCGACGAGGGCGATGCAGCGCGCCGAGCGCTGGCTGGCCCGGCTGGATTGCTGACCCTTCCGGCCAGCGCCGCCGTGTTCTGCCGGTTTCTGTCCTGTTGTGGGATGGCCAGTCAGCTGGCCTGAATGCGAGCCCATGCGAACCTCCTGCTCTGATCGATCCGGCAAATTTGCTGGATGCTTGATCATCTGGATGCTGGGCGCACGGTGACGCGGGTGCCGCGTCTCCGCGCCCATGGAGGAGGCACGACGGACAGAGTGTCGCAGCGTTTCCGGCAGATGGCAAGCGTGTTGCTGCAGCAACGAAGTGGTTTGACGGCGAAAAAAATCGCCAGGCCTGTCAGACGAGGAGAAAAAATCTTCTACAAGCCCTTGCTCCAGTCACCTTCGCAGCCGATATGCAAGCAGTGCGCAAGAGAATTATTCGCAACACTGATTGCGTGATTCGTGGCTCTGTGAGATATTCACAGTTAATTTGCTGACTGGGTCTAGACTGTTCTGCAAGAGGGTTTGTGGGACGGTTAGTAGGGAGCGTTTGTGATGGCTATGGATTCGCTGGCAAGTGTCGCGCACGCTGCGGGTTTCGCAATGGTCCCGGAAGATGACGTGCTGAGCGTGGAGCAAAAGTCGCTCACACCGCGCATTGCTGAAAGCCGCACGGTTGTGCTCAGCGAGAACTCCGCGCGCTGGCAAGGGTCGGCCCAGCCGGTAGGCGAAATCAACGACGCGGCCCGCAGTAACGGGATCTTTGACTGGATGCCAAGCTTCAATTGGCGCGCTGACGGTCGCTAATCCGGCGGGCATGCCACTGCACCGCAGACGCTTGCGGATTTGCCGCTGATGCCAGCGCGAACAGTGCTTGTCATCGCGGCGCGTTCCGGCCATCGTAGCGTCAGTTCCAGCAGTAGTTGCCGCCGAGACCTCCATGCAGACCCCGCGTTCTCCCCAAAATGCACTCGGCCCGGCGCCCGTGCATGTCTGCCCGTTGGAGACGATGCCGCGGCTTGTGGTTGAAACTGGTGCGCGTCATCTGATCACCGTCATCAATCAAATGTCGATCCCGCCGACGCCCGCAGTCGTGCCGCCAGACCTGCATTTGCGGCTGGCGATGAACGATATCACCGCGCCGCAGGACGGCCTCGTTCACCCCAATAGTGAGCACATCGAAACGCTGATTGCCTTCGCCCGGACGTGGAACCGGCAAGGCCCTCTGGTGGTACATTGCTGGGCTGGCATCAGCCGCTCGACAGCGGCGGCGTTTATTACGCTGTGCACCCTCAATGAGCCCGGCAATGAGCGGCGTTTCGCGCAGGCACTGCGGGCCGCGTCCCCAACCGCGACGCCGAACTTCCTGATGGTCGAAATCGCCGACGATCTGCTCGGTGCCAAAGGCCGGATGGTCGACGCTATCAGCGAAATCGGCACCGGCGAGATGGCCATGGCGGGCACGCCGTTCGTGCTGCCGAGCGCGCTGACTGAGATCGGCTGAGCAACGTCCCGCCGCATCCTGCGCAAAAAAGTCGCCACTAGGTAGAAATACCGTATTCAATTTGGGCTGAACTGTGTTATATTACTATGAGTACATCTTATCACCGTTTCGTAATAAGTGATATTTCGCAAAACCGCCACGATTGGTTTTTAATTGATTTTGCAAGGGAACTAGGTCCGGTGAGTCGTCCGCTGGTTGAATGAATGGCGGTATACACCCATCTAAGACTCACCTCGCTCGACTGCGCCGATCCGTCGTCGGCCAGTGGCAGCGAAGAACAAAGTGAGGGTCCGATGCCTCGTTCATTTATGCCGCCCCGAATGCCACGGGCACGCCCGTTAGCGGGTGGACCTGCAAACCACCCCTCACAGATCGCTTCGCAAATGGCTTCAAACTTGGGGGCCTCAGGGGGCGCACCCAAGCTCCAGGATGCACCGTACCAGCCCCCCGATCTGGCGCCGCCCCCGGCCATTGGCATTGCCCTCAGTGCGGCGCTGATCACCGTGCGCCACCAACAGCCGATGGTGTTTATTCTGGATGCAGCGTGCGCATCTGACGGAGACGGCAAGCCGGATTTAACGCTGCCAGGCGGACGGCTGCAGCCAAGTCTGCACGATACGCTTGAGCAGGGCGTGCGCGAGCTGGTGACGGAGCAGGCCGGGATTGATCTCGGCTACACCGAGCAACTGTGTTCGTTTGGCGAGCAAGGCCGCGTGGTCGGTACAGAGCAGGACGGACGCGAACGCTGCGTGGCCAACGACCAGACCCATCTGGTTTCGATCGGGTATCTGGCACTGATTGCCGCGCCCCATACGGCGGCCATCGAGGTGGCCAGCCACACGGGGCGCTGGCTCAGCTGCTACGATATGTTGCCCTGGGAAGACTGGCGGGCGGGTCGTCCGGCGGTTCTGAACCGTTTGATTGCCGGACTTGACGCCTGGGCTAGCCGTCCGGCGCTAGGGTTTGCCTGTGACGCCGCCGAGCTGCCGTCACTGAGCCGAAGGCGGCGGATTGATCTGGCGTTCGGGCTGAACGGGGCAATCTGGGATGACGAACGGGCTCTGGAGCGCCACGAGTTGCTATACGAAGCGGGGTTGTTGCGTGAAGCCCGCCGCGATGCCGGGGTGGCCGAGCCGACAGGCATGAATGATGTCGCCATTGTTCCGCTGCGGACCGACGCTTGCGAGACGCTTCATCAAAACGGGAGCGGGAACATGGGCTTAGCGCTGGCGTCCGATCATCGGCGGATGTTGGCGGTGGCGCTGGGCCGGTTGCGGGCGAAGATCAAATATCGCCCGATTGTGTTCGATCTGATGGACAAGACGTTCACGCTGTATGAGCTGCAGTGCACGGTTGAGGCGGTGCTCGGCACGCCGTTGCACAAACAGAATTTCCGGCGGTTGGTCGAGACGACCGGGCTGGTCGAAGAGGTCGGCGATATCCGCGCGAAAACAGGCGGGCGGCCGGCCAAATTGTTCCGTTTCCGGTCGCATGTGGTGCTGGAGCGGTCGGCCCCGGGCGTGCGGATCAAGAGCATGCGGGCCTGACATCCCAGTCGATTTGTGCGGCGGGCTTGCGGTTGGCGTATCCTTTGTGCGGCGTTCCCTATATCTTGTGACTGCCCCTACTTGAGGGCACGAGGACCAGACCATGAGCACGATCGGCCAGTTGAACGTTGCAGGCGCGAAGCTTGATCCAGCGAAGCACTTCGCCAAGCCTCAGGATATCGTCGAAACCGTGATGCTGACGCGAGGTGAGAAAATCGCCACGCTGGAACGCTGGCGGCTTGAAATTCTGCGCCAACTCGATGCCGCCAACGAGGGCATGCGCACCTACGGGCGGTCGTCGAAACATGCCAAGCTGCTCGACGAGATCGAAACCGCCCGCCAGCAGCTCGTCAACGTCTCCGACAGCCCGGCGGCGGGTTGATAGGCGCTACTTTGGCCGGGCCATGATGGCGGCGTAGATGTCTTGGATCTTGGCGAGGTCGGCGTCGTAGTCGCCGGTGGGGATGACGGTATCGGCGATGCCGATCTCGCGGCGGTTGTAGTCTATATAGGCCAGCACCAGCGGCACCTTGGCGCCGTGGGCGATGTGGTAGAAGCCGGATTTCCACGGCACAGTGGCGCTGCGCGTGCCGGCGGGGGCGACGACCAGGGCCAGTTCGTCCCGCTCGGTGAACACGTTGACCATCGAGGCGACGGCGTTGGTGGATTTGCTGCGGTCGACTGAGATGCCGCCAAGCCAGCGCATCAACCCGCCGAACGGCCACTTGAAGATCGTCGCTTTGCCAATCCAATGGATGCGGCGGCCATATTGCAGCCCGGCAGCAAGGGCGTGCGGCAGGTCCCAGTTGGTGGTGTGCGGGGCGGCAATGACGATGAACTTGGGGTAGTCGGGGAAACTGCCGACGACCTTGAAGCCGGTTATGGCCAGCCAGGCCCGCGACACCGGCCTGAACGTCCGGACCGCCGTTGAAGGGCCGCTTGATCCCTCGGGGCGTGAGGGCTTCGGCGGTGACGTGTTGGTCTGATCGGACATGGCAGAGCCCTAGGGGAGTTTGTCTGGCGCAGCTTTGTCGGCATTTGCGCTGGTTATGCTGGGTTCAGGCCTTAGCGTTTACCGGCAGCGCCCGCAAGGCAACGCACCGAGATAAACCTGCTTGCAAATTTGACGTTACAACGCCACAAATACTGTTACTTCCGGGCCCAGCTAGTTATTTTAGGTGGAGCCATCATAGTGTCGTGTGGACAGGCCACAGTAACAGTCGGGCGCTGAAACTGTTGCTGTAATTTCACTGTTGGGTGGGACATGAAGTGGGAGAGGTCTGGTTGGTTGTCGATGGCCGCGGCAGTGCTCACGGTGCTCGGGCATGCTGGCGGTGCTATCGGCGCTGGTGCGGCACGGAGCGGCTCCACGCCAGCTGCCGGAGAGACAGAAATCAACCGCGAAATTCTCGGCCTCTACGACAGCGCCACTGAGCCGATGGTCGAGTTCAGCCGGTTGCACAAATACCTGGAGATGCCGCTCAACCACCTCGGCTATAAGCTGACACTGCATGACATCAGCAAGGGCTTGCCATTTCCGGCAGACATGCGGCGCTATCGAGCCGTGGCGACGTGGTTCAGTGGCCGGGTCACCAATGCCGACGCCTATCTGCCATGGGCGGCGCAACTCGCGCGCGGCGGCACCCGCTTTGTTGTGCTCGATTCAGTCGGTATGAATGGCGACGAAGCGGATCTGCCCGCGATCAATACCTTTCTGTCCGAACTCGGCGTGACGCAAGCACCCTACTACGTCGGCGATACCAAGGAAACGCGGGTTGAACGGCTCGATGGAGCCATCATCAATGGTGAAGGCAAGATCGATCCGGCAGCATTGCCGCCGCACACGGTGTACATTGCGACGGAGGCGACGGCGAAATCGGCGATGACGGTGCATCTGTCGGTGACGGACCCGGCGCATCGTTGGGTCAAGGCACCGGCATCCGTGCTGGTGTCGACGGGCAGTCATGGCGGCTTCGTGTCGTCGGGTTACGCGATCCGCTTCGATGACAAGACTTACCGGGCACAGTGGCTGATCGATCCGTTTCGGTTTCTTGAGGCGGCGTTAGGCCAATCGCGCGCGCCTGTTCCGGACACGACCACGGTGTCGGGCCGACGGCTGTACTTCAGCCACATCGACGGTGATGGCTGGAACAACAGCACCGAACTGGAGCCGTATCGGGAGTTGGGTCAACGCGCCGCCAAAGTGATGCTGGATCAGCTGATTGTGCCGTATCCGGATCTGCCGGTGACCGTTGGCCTGATCGCGGGCGACGTCAATCCCGCCGATGGCGGGGAAACAGCGGGGGCGGCGGTTGCCAGAGCGATGTTCGCCCTGCCGCAAGTTGAAGTGGCGAGCCACACGCACACCCATCCGTTCCACTGGAGCCATTTCAAAGGCTACAGCCGCGAGCGCGAGATATCGACCATCCTGGCGACGCTGGACACCAAGCCACCGCTGGAAGATCGCAGTCTGAAGGTGCTGGTAGACAAATGGCGGGCAGCAGCCCCCCCGGCTGTCGCGCCCACCGCCCCGGTTTCGGCCGACCTGCCGCGTGCCCGCCCGCATCAGCCGTTTGACCTGAACCGTGAGGTACAGGGTGCGCTTGATGTGTCGAGCAGCTTGGCCCCGGCTGGGAAGAAGGCCCGCATGTATCTGTGGAGCGGAGATTGTCGCCCGTTCGAGGACGTGCTGAAGGCGACGCGTAAGGCCGGCGTGCGCAATCTCAACGGCGGGGACAGCCGGTTCGATGCCAGTTATCCGTCGCAGCTGTATGTGCCGCCGCTGTCGCGGATGGTGGGGGCGGAGCGGCAGATCTATGCAGTTAACAGCAACGAGAACACCTATACCGACGGCTGGAGCGGCCCGTTTGATGCGTTCAAGGCCTTGGGCGAAACCCTCGACAATACCGAGCTGCCGCGCCGCTTGAAGGGCTTTAACATCTACTATCACAGCTTCTCCGCGACCAAGCCCGAGGGCGTCGAGGCGGTGCGCGTCAACCTGGAAAAGGCCCGCGCCTCAAACATCGCGCCGATCACTGCCTCGGGTTACGCCGAGATTGCCGAGGGGTTCTTCTCAGCCAAGATCGTGGAAACGGGCCGTGATCGCTGGATGATCAAGGGCCGCGGCGGGTTGAACACGATGCGCTTTGATGCGCCCGACGGCTTGAGCATCGATTACGCTGCCAGTGCGGGCGTTGTCGGCGATAACCTGCACGGTGGCGCGCTGTATGTCACGCTTGACCCGGCGGTGGCGGAACCCGTGATTGCCGTGCGGCCAGCCAGAGCCGCGCCCGCCAAAGCCATTGCGCGGTTGACGGACAGCCGGTGGATCCTATCGGCAGTGGAGCGTGGCCGGTGTTCGGTTGCTGCAAACGCGCAGGGGTTCGGCCCCGGCGATATGACGTGGGATGGTCTGGCACCCGGCGCGCATACCGTCACCGCGTCGCGTCGCGGCGTTGTGTTGGCGACCCGGCGCGTACTCGCTGACGCGTCCGGTCGCCTAGCGGTGCGCTTGGCCACCAGTGCCATCGAGCCGCTGCAGCTTAGCATCACCTGCGATCCAGGTTTGGTGGCTGCCAGTTCGGCCGCGACCGCTGCTCCGGCTGCGGCTGCTGCCGCAGCAGCTGCGACGGTCGCTACAACAAAGCGCGCCGCTGCTCCGGCCAATCGTCCGACTGTCCGCAAGCAGGTTCGCCAGCGGATTTTGGTCGAATAGTCACGTCATTTGCAAAACAGGACCTGCCATGCCCGGACCTCGTCTGCACGGAAAAGTGGCGTTCATCACCGGCGCAGGCGGTGGCATTGGTCGGGCAACCGCTGAGCGGTTCGTCGAGGAAGGCTGCAAGGTCGTGCTGGCGGACCTCAACCGCGAACACGGCGAGGCCGCCGCCGCGTCAGCCCGGGGCAAGGCTGGCAATGCTGGCGGCGATGCACACTTCATCGCTTGCGACGTCACCGACATGGCGCAGGTCACCGCCGCGATTGCTGAGACCGTCAAGCGCTATGGCCAGTTGAATATTCTCCACAATAACGCCGGTGGCTCGACGGCACAGGACGGCCCGGTGACTGAAGCGCCGGTCGAGGAATTCTGGCGCGTGATCAAGCTCGATCTGTTCGGCACGTTCCTGTGCTCGAAAGTCGCTCTGCCGGAGATCATCAAATCTGGCGGCGGCTCTGTCATCAATATGACCTCGAACCTCGCGTTGATGGCGATTGCCGGGCGCGATTGCTACACGGCGGCAAAGGGCGGCGTCGCTTCGCTGACCCGCTCAATGGCGCTCGAATATGCGCCGATGAAAGTGCGGGTCAATGCCATCGCGCCGTCCGCCACCGCCACCGACCGGGTGAAAAAGCTGATGGCGGGCAATCCCGCCCTGAACAAACTCGCCACCAGCAATCTCGTTGGCATGGTGCAGCCCCTCCACATCGCCGACATGGCCGTCTACCTCGCCTCCGACGAATCCGCCGTCACCACAGGCCAAATCATGGTCATCGACAGCGGCGTGACGATTTATTGAGGGTGGGCTATGTCCCGCGCCACGACTATCCGTGTTTGGGTTTCACACGAAGCTCAAAGTGACTGCCGACTTTGACCACGAACGGCTCGTCCCCCGGTGTATGGCGGTTGTGCCAAGCTTCGCGCTGGCAGGCCGGATCAGTTTTTAGCCGTTGGGCGATAAAGCGGTTCCAGCCGCGATGCTCCAAAATTCGAAGCTGCGCCGGGCGAATGCCGTCGCCGAACACGGCACGGACGGTTTTGACCATCCTAATCCAGTCGAGTCGGAGTTCGAGTGCCTTGGCAAATCCATCGAACTTCGTCCCTGTCCGCTGTGCGCGTTTCCAGTCAAGCTCGAATTGCTTCCAGCGCTGATTGATACGTTCGAAATCGTCGGGTTCCGGCGTCATGTTTCCATCTCTGCGATGCGGCGTACCGAGCATGCACCAGTTGGCTAAGGCACAAAACTCGAGTGATCCCGACTGTGATGGAACACTGCGACAACCGTGATGATGGTCGGTTCGGTCTGGTAGTAAATAACGAATGGTGTTCCGGGCACCCAACTCTCGTAGGCGTCGATGCTGGGATGATAACGAGATGTCTTTGGATACTGTGCCACAGTAAGCCGGATGTACGAGCGCAACCGTCGAATTGTCCGGGCGGCATCGCGCGCACCGAAACGCTCAATTCCGTAGGCTAAGTGGTTGGCGATGTGCCGTTCGGCACGCGGCACATAGACAACTTTCATGTCAACTTAACACCGAACTGGCTTTCGAGCCGTTGGAAAGTGTCCGCTTCGCTTGAGCCCTCGTCGTGATCTGCTTCCGTCAGACCAATTTCTAGTTCGGCGCGCTGCTCAGGTGTCATCCGCGCCAGAAAGTTTGGACGGGCACGCTGGTACAGCTGCTCGGCCATTGCTTCCCGGTCTCTGGGTTCAAGACTGTCAAACAAATCGACAATCTTGGTTTGGGTCGTTGTCATGGGGCACGCCTTTGCTGTTAGCGATACGCACGTGCATACCATAATGCAGTGGTTCGGGCACCGGTTGTTCTCCCCTTTTGCATCCCTCTTTGCATCCCTCTTTGCATCCCTCTGGCATCTCGCGCGGATCAGTGGCAACTTGCCAGCAACCGCCCGCACAGGACCCGCCACGATGCTCCTCACCTTTGACCCCGCGACGCCCGGTTTTCGCGAGAACCCGTATCCGCTGTATGGTGAGTTGCGGGCGAACAATCCGGTGCACTGGTCGCCCGCTTTGAAGGCGTGGGTGGTGTGCCGGTATGCCGATGTGCAGCACGTGCTGCGCGATGGGGCGCTGTCGTCGGACCGGGTGACGCCGTTTTTCAAGTCGCAGCCGTCGGAGATGCAGGCGAAATACGCGGCGGTGCTGAAGTATCTGGGCGGCTGGCTGGTGTTCCGCGATGCGCCAGATCATACGCGGCTGCGGGCGCTGGTGGCCCGCGCGTTCACGCCGAAGGAACTGGCGCGCATCCGGCCCAACATCGTCGGTATCACCGAACACTTGCTCAGCGACATGCAGCACCACGGCAGAGGCACCATCGATCTGGTCAACGAGTTCGCCAACCCGCTGCCCGCCTATGTGATTATGGACATGCTGGGTGTACCGCGCAGCATGCTGGCCGACATGAAGGTCTGGTCCGACGATATCCGCCTGTTCATCGGCACTGCCAAGTCGACACCGGACAAGTACGATTTGATCAGCCGGGGCACCTCGGCGATGGCCGACGCATTCCGCCAGCTGATCAAGGAGCACCGCGCCAATCCGCAGCCCGATGTGCTGTCAACGCTGATCGCCGCCAACGAGACGCCGGTTGATGGCGGAGATGCGAAACTCAGCGATGACGAGCTGATTGCGACGGCCATCCTGTTCCTGTTCGCCGGCCACGAAACGACGACGGGCCTGATCGCTATGGGGACGCACCACATGCTCGCCCGGCCTGAGGTGCATCGCCAGTTCCTGGCGACCTCAGGCACGCCCGCCAATGCTGCTGCCGC
>JAYSVA010000190.1:0-1763 GCA_043718785.1 Hyphomicrobiaceae bacterium | reverse complement strand
CTGGAAAAGGACTTAGCCCTTGCAACCGCCGTGATGGCCGATGACGGCCTGCTGGTGCTCGACGACATGCTACACCCCGGCTATCCGACCCTGATGGTCGCCGTGCAGGAGTATCTGGAGGCGCACAAGGAGATGTGCGTGCTCGCCGTCATCGACCGCGAAACCATTGTCGCTGCCACCAAATTCGTGCTGTGCCGCCGCGACTGGTTCAAGAAGTACGAAGCCGTCATGCTGGAGGAGTTCAAAGCCAACATCTGGCCGCTCGGTGCCGATTTTGAGCCGCACTGGTGCCTCGTGCTGTCGCTGGATACACGGTTGGCGGCGATTACGTGAGGCCGTTACAATTTTCCGTCGAGGGCTGGACGACAGAGGCTCCGAAGCCCTACAGACAGACTAGCGGACGTGGTCGATTCGCGATTTCTGTGCCGCACGCAAAATCAAACACAAGGATTTTCGTTGCCGTGATCGAAGATTTCCACCGCATCAAACGCTTGCCGCCCTACGTCTTCGCCGAAGTAAACCGGTTGAAGGCGCTCGCGCGAGCGCGGGGGGCGGACATCATTGATCTCGGCATGGGCAATCCGGACATGCCGACACCGCAGCACATTTGCGACAAGATGGTCGAGACCATCGCCAAGCCGCGCACGCACCGCTATTCGCAGTCCAAGGGCATTCCCGGGCTGCGCAAAGCCCAGGCGGCTTACTATGATCGCCGGTTCGGAGTGAAACTGAACCCGGATACGCAGATTGTTGCCACCCTCGGCTCGAAAGAGGGCTTTGCGACGATGGCGCAGGCCATCTCAGCACCTGGCGACGTGGTGCTGGTGCCGAACCCGACCTATCCGATCCACGAGTTCGGCTTCCTGCTGGCGGGTGCCAGCATGCGCCACATCCCGGCGAACGGTGGGGCGGAGTTCCTGGCTGGTGTCGAGCGGGCGGTGAAGCACTGCATCCCAAAGCCGATAGCGATGGTGCTGAGCTATCCGTCGAACCCGACCGGTATGGTCGCTGACCTGGATTTCTACACCCAGGCCGTGCAGTTGGCGAAGAGGCACAACCTGATCCTGCTGTCGGACATCGCCTATTCTGAGATCTACTTTGATGGCAATCCGCCGCCATCGGTGCTGCAGGTGCCGGGGGCGATTGATGTGTCGGTTGAATTTACGTCGCTATCGAAAACCTACGCGATGCCCGGCTGGCGTATGGGCTTTGCTGTCGGCAATGAGCGGCTAATCGCGGCGTTGGCGCGGGTGAAGTCGTACCTTGACTACGGCGCGTTTACGCCGATCCAGGTGGCTGCTGCGGCGGCACTGAACGGCCCGCAGGAATGCGTGGCTGAAATCCGTGAAATCTACAAAACCCGCCGCGATTTGCTGGTCGACAGCTTCGGTCGCGCCGGTTGGGACATTCCACCCCCGCCCGCTAGCATGTTCTGCTGGGCACCAATCCCCGAGAAATTCAAAGAACTCGGCTCCGTTGAATTCACCAAAATGCTGATCGAAAAGGCCGATGTGGCCGTGTCACCAGGTCTCGGCTTTGGCGAATATGGCGAAGGTTTCGTCCGTATCGGCCTCGTCGAGAACGAGCACCGCATCCGGCAGGCGGCGCGCAACATCAAGAAGTTCCTGGCGATGCCGCTGGACGGGATGCACAACGTGATCCCCATCACCCCGGCGCCAAAGAAGAAAGCAGCGCGGTCCTGATTATGGCTGAAGCAACCAAGACTGGGGGCACCCTAAAGTTGGCCCCGCTTCGCGTCGGCA
>JAYSVA010000189.1:0-8761 GCA_043718785.1 Hyphomicrobiaceae bacterium | reverse complement strand
CCGGTGCGCGCGGCGGAGACGGCGGCGGCGCAGGCGGCGGAACCGCAGGCGCGGGTGAGGCCAGCGCCGCGTTCCCAGGTGCGCAAACGGATAAAGTCAGACGCTTGAACGTGGGCGAGCGAGATGTTGGCGCGGTCCGGGAAGATCGGGTGGTTCTCCAGCATCGAGCCGATGCGGGCGAGATCGAATGGCTCCACATTATCGACCCAGAAGATGGCGTGCGGGTTGCCGACGTTGACGACGGACGGCGAATGCAGGATGGGCGCATCAATCGGGCCGATCTGCAACTCGATGCGCTTGGTGTCGTGGAACGGTTCGGCCAGCGGGATCTCGTCCCACTTGAACCGCGGCACGCCCATATCGACGGAGATGTGGCTGATGTCGGAGAGTGAGGCGGCCAGCACGCCCGCTTTGGTTTCGAACTTGAAGGCGGTTTTGCCGGTCTTCTCGGCGACAGCCCAGGTGACGCAACGCATGCCGTTGCCGCACGCGCCCGCTTCCGAGCCGTCGGTATTGTAGATGCGGATGAACGCCTCGGTGCCGCGCGTTTTAGCGTCGTGCAGCACCATCATCTGATCGAATTTTCCGCGTGGCTGGGCAGCGATGGCGGCGGCTTCAGCTGACGTGAACTGCTTTTTGCTGCCGCGCAGATCGACGACGACGATTTCGTTGCCGAGGCCATTCATCTTGGCGAAGGCGATGGGGGCCAAATCGGCATGTGTAGACGGGGCTGGTGTGCTCATGGCGCTACATATGGCCGAGCGCAGGGCGCTGATCAATGGGGCTTTTTCAGGTATGGTTGGACGACGATTCGCGCTCCACGACGACTGGGGGCGCTCGGAATAGGGATTTTGCAGATGATCGGCCAGACAGCCTCACGTCAGATGGATCTGAATATCGAGACCGTTATCGCGACACAGCCCTCGTCAGCCCCAGCAGCTGATACGCTGCTGTTAGCACGGGCCGCAGAGGCGAAAGGCGCTGCCAAGGCTGAGTTTCTGCGTGATCTGGCAACGCTGGTTGCTGGAGCGGACGGCCGATTGACGGCTTTGGTGGCGGCTCAATTGCTCACCGACGCCGGTGGTCGGGTGCAGCTCACTGCGGCGGGCCGTGACCGGCTGATTGCGGCACTGGGTACGAAGACGCTGCCGAAGGACTGGGATGACATGCGTGCCCATTTGGCGGCACAGGCGCTCGGCGTGAAGCTGGATGCTGCCCGCAAAAAAGCGCTTGGCAAGCCGGACGGGCTGCGTGCCGCTATTCTTGAAAAAGCGTTTGATCTGAAGCTCAAGGGCGCGACGACAACGGCGCGGTTGCGCTCGTCGTTGGCGGTCGTGGCACTGGAGCGGGCGTTCGGCAATAAGGTCAAGGCCGGACTTGGAACCGGTGCAGGGCTAAGCCCGAAAGCGGGGCGTTTGCTCGCCGGGCAATTGTCGAAAGCGCCGCGTGATTTCGGTACCGACAGCCGGTTGGTGGCGGCGCTAGCGGCCGAACAGGCAGGTGCTGCATCGGCTGAGTTCGAGGCACTGCGGACGGCGGTGATAGCGCGCTACGTTGGTGTGCCCGCTACGACGGTTGCTGTGAAGGCGCCACGAGCCAAACCGGTTCCAGCTATTGCGCCTGCTCAGTCGCCACCCGCAAATGACAGAGCGCCGGTTCTATCGCCCGGCGTACTAACACCTGTGCCAGCTGCGCCAAAGCCAACCGCTCCGGCCCCGGATTTAAGCTCCCGTCCGGCTGCCAGCAACCGACCGGACCTCAATGGTTTCGCTGATTCGGTCAAGGCAATCGCAAAATTACGCGGAGAGGGCTGGTCGGGAAGCCGCAAATCTTATATCGCGGATGTCTGGGAGGAGGTTAAATCTCGCTTTACCTCCTGGGGCTTAACGGAAGTTGAGTTCAAAAGCATGCTGGCAGAGGCGCATCGCACCGGACATATCGTGCTCGCCAATGCTGACTTGAAGACCAAAGATAACGCCGCCCGGTTGGCTGCGTCTGCCATCGTGTACAAGAATACCGTCTGGCACTTCGTTCGCGTCGAAGACTGAGATTTAGACCAAAAAATCAAGCACTATCAACGGTCTCACGCGTTCGGGAATGCCCTTCTAATGCACACAGATGCCCACCTGGCTGACGGCGCTGACAGATTCGCAGCAGCGTTCGAGCACTCGATTACCTGGGAAGACGATATCTGGCGCGCCGACCCGGTCGACGTTGAGGCCGTGCATGCGAAGGCGCGTGTGAAGTTCTACGAGCTGCTGGATGCGATCACCGCGACAAAGTCAGGTCGACCAAATCCGGCCAATGCAGCGAAGACGCAAGCTCGGATCCTGTTGTTCCATGGCCAGTCTGGCGCGGGCAAAACCCACTTGATCCGGGCGCTGCGCACTGGCGCGCATCGGCGCAACCAGGCCTATTTCGGCTACGCGCAGATGACGCCAGACGTCACCAGCTATGCTGACTATTTTCTCCGCCGCCTGATTGCGTCGCTGGAGAAACCGTATGATCCGGATGAGGGCGGCGAGACGGCATTGGCGCGCCTGACACGTCGGTTGGTCGAGGATGCGGATCTGGTGCCAGCGAGCGAGCTGGAGAAACTGCGTGAAGCGGCCTTCACCGAGGTTGAGCTGGCGCGCTTCATTCATGGGCTCGCCGACGATATTGTTTCCAGTCCGAAGTTCGCCGAGCAGGAACTGGACATCAATATTGTCCGGGCGTTGCTGTATCTGCAGCGCTCGGACCCGCGCATCGATCAGCGCATCCGCCAGTATCTGTATGGACGCCAGCTCAACGAGCTGAGTCTCACAGCTGTTGCCGCCCTCGATCCGAACTCCGGCGATGGCCGCGCGTTCGAGATCATCGAGAGCCTCGGCAAGCTGATGTGGACCGTGGATCGGTCCGCGTTGGTGTTCTGTATCGATCAGGTCGAGGATCTGCGCTTCTTTGACGATGCCGATGAGCGGTTCCAACGCGCCTGCCGCGATCTGATCCAGATCGCCAATCGATTGCCGTCGGCGGTGATCCTGATCTCGTGCCTGGAGGATTTCTACGCCCAGGTGCGCGGCCAGCTGGCCCAGTCGTACATTGACCGCATCGAGAAATCCGGCCCGGTTGGGTTGCTCGAAACCCGCACGCCCGACGAAGCCCGCCAGATCATCGCTAAGCGGCTGGAGCATGAGGCCGAGGAAAGCCCGGCGGGCATGAGCTTCCCGGATGCGTCCGCGTTTTTCGGGCCGCAGTTCTTCGAGGAATTCGGTGGTCTGTCGACCCGTCGCCTATTGGAGCACGCGCAGAACCGTCTGCGCATGCAGGCCGACGGCGATCATATGGACATCGCCGAGCCGAGTGAATCGCACGCGCTGGTATCGTCGCTGGCGGCGGCTCTGGGTTTTGCCGCCGATAACGATGAGCCAGACACGCAGGCGGTCGATATCGATTTCCGCGAGATGTGGCAGCGGTTCTCCAATGCCTCTGAAGCCGAGATGCCTGCATCCGATTCCGATCTGATGGACGTGCTGGCGTCGGGCTTAGCGCTGGCCCGCGACGAATGGGGCGGTGCGATTCAACTCACGGTCGAGCGGGTGGAACTGGCCGACGATGTGCCAGCCTTCGATATCACCGTGCGGCAGAAAACTGGCCTCAATTATGAGGCCCGCGTGTTCCTGTGCAACCGTCCGACGCAGGGCGGCGGCTTGAAACGGCAGCTCGACAAGGTCATCGCGGCGATGCAGGGCCGCACCTGCTTCATGCTGCGGGCCAGCGAGTTCCCGCCGAACAAGAAGAACCAGACGGCGCAGGCGTTCCGCAAATTCCGTGATGGCGGCGGTCGCTCCGTGCTGGTGCCGATCCCTGAATGGGAGCGGATGATGACGGTGCGCGAGTTCCACGCGCATCATCGCATGGACCCCGGTTTCCGTGCTTGGTTCGAACAATCGAAGCTGTTGTCGATACTGCCGCCGATGATCCAGCTGTTGCGGTTGGACCTGCTCGGACGTCCGCTGCCCCGCGCGGCGGGCGCTGAGACGGCAACGCTTCTGTCGACGCCGTATACCCCGCTCAGTACCGAGCCAATGGATCTGCCGTCAGCGACGCAGTGGGGCGAAGGCGGCACCGATGCAGTGCCCGCCAACGACGATGAACTGCCGCTGTCGGTCATCCTCGACGAGAATGGCAATCGTGCCGACAGTATCCTGGCCGGACGTGAGATTGGCGGTCGTAACAAGTCGGTCACCTTGAACAAGGACGTGTTGAAGCGGCACGCAGCCGTTCTCGGCGGTTCTGGCTCGGGCAAGACGACGCTGGCCTTGAGCCTAATTGAGCAGCTGCTAATGCAGGGCATTCCGGCCGTGCTGATCGACCGCAAAGGTGATCTGTGCAGCTACGCCAACCCTGATGTCTGGCGTGCCAACGACGATGAGATCCAAGAACGCCGGGGCGGCCGCGAGAAGCTGGGCGATAGCATTGACGTGGCGGTTTATACTCCGGGCCGCGTAACGGGGCGTCCGATCTCGATCACGTTGCTGCCGAATGGCATCAACGAACTGCCCGAGCACGAACAACAGTTGCTGGCCAACCTGTCGTCGGCAGCGCTCGGCGATATGTTGCACCTGAAGAATTCGGCGATGCACCAGAAGCAGTCGGGCACGCTGTCGGTCGCACTGCGCATCCTCGGCACCCGACACAGCCGCGAGGTGACGCTGGCCGACCTCATCCACTTGCTTGAGGATGAAGACCCGGAGTTGACCGATCAGACGCAGCGCATGGACCCGTCGGGCAAGATCCGTCGCGATCTCGTGGCGCAACTCGATAGTTTGCGGTTGCGCAACGCGGCGCTGTTCGAAGGCGGCGGCGAGCCACTGAGCATGGAAGCGTTGCTGGGTCTCGGACCATATGCCCGCTCGGGGCGGACGCGACTGTCGGTTGTCTACACAGGTTTCCTCGGCGATAACGAGAACATCCTGTTTTGGGTGTCGCAGTTCCTGTCGGAAGCGCTGCGCTTCTGTCAGCGCAACCCGAACGACGAGTTGCAGGCGGTCGTTATGTTCGACGAGGCCGATCTGTACATCCCCGCCAACTCGAAGCCGGCAACGGCCGAGCCGCTGCAGAGCCTACTGAAACGCGCGCGTTCGGCGGGGCTCGGCATCATGCTGGCAACCCAGTCACCAGGCGATCTCGACTATAAGAGCCGCGATCAGGTGACGAGCTGGTTTATCGGCCGCGTTCGCGAAGACACCGCACTGCGCAAGCTGCGGGCGGCATTTGCTAGCGACAGCGGCCTCGATCCGGCGCGCGTGCTGCCGAACCAGACGGTGGGCGAATTCCATCTGGTGCAGGAAGGCCATGTGCGGTCGATGAAGGCGGAGCGCTCGCTGATCATCGCCGAGCAGGTGCCGTTCGACCGGATTGAGCAGCTGGCCTTTGAAACCAAGGGGCAGGACGAGAAACAGTTGCGGTTGGCGTTTGACGGCAAGTGATGCAGGGTTGGCAGAATTGTCACAGTGCTCGGAGATATACTTGGCCGGGCTTTACCCAACATCATTCAGTCGACGTCCTGTGGCGTGTACGATTTGTGAGTGTTTTCAATGAAATTGGACGAATTTGGCTGCAGATATTTGAATAAAAAAATTGTGTTATTCTTGAGTGAGTTGTTAGGAAACCGTCACAAGTGCTGTTCTGGTGCACCGTCAGTCAACGCAAGAAAAGTCTAGCAGTCGGCCTTACACCCTCATATACTAATGACTGAGACAGGCCTGAGGGGGCACTGTCTCGTGTCAGTCATTGTAGCGTAGTGGGGTTGTGTCTTGGAAAATGTAACCACGTTTTTGGGCTTGATCTTGGCAAGTATGCTGGGGCCGATAGCAGGGATTTTGCTCTTCGTGATCATGGAAGCACGTTAGGCGATTGCCGGTGCAGCCGAATTGACCTGGACGTTGAAACGGCATCGGTTCATGATCTAGCGTCGCCCAAGGCGGCGCTATTTTCGTGCAACCAGAGACGGCATGCCATCAAAACCGCAATCTTCGCCGTCGTTGGCCACTTCACCGCTTGCCGGTGCTGGTGTGCTGCTTGACGACTGCTTTCTAACCAATCGGCCCAGCATGTCGCATGCTGCGGCGCTGGCGATTTTTCGGCAGCGCATCGTCGGGATTGCGTTACCGGAACTGGTCACACTGCGGGATCTTAGCGGGCGCATCCTGGCTGAGCGCGTGACGGCAGAGATCCCTGTGCCGGCGCACACGAATTCAGCGGTTGATGGCTATGCCTTTGCCGCCGCGACCTATGGCCGGGCCGCTGGATCCACCTTTCCCGTTGCCGGACGGTCCGCTGCTGGTCATGCGCTTGCGTCGAGCGCGCCAACCGGAGCCGCTGTGCGCATATTCACCGGCGCAGTCATGCCGCCCGAACTCGACACCGTCGCCATGCAGGAAGATTGCACGGTTGTGGACGGTCACGTGAGCATTCCAGGCGGCCTGAAGCCCGGTGCCAATGTCCGCAAAGCCGGGGAAGATGTCGCCGGTGGAACCGAACTGTTCGAAGTCGGCCACATACTGCGGCCCCAAGATCTTGCTGCCCTCGCCTCGATTGGTCGAGCTGAAATGAGCTGTTACCGCCGCTTGCGCGTGGCTCTGGTGTCGAGCGGCGATGAGGTTATCCGGCCTGATGGCAGCACGACGTTGCAGCCCGGCCAGGTGTTCGACGCCAACGGTCCTTTGCTCGCCGCATTGGCCGAACTTGCAGGTGCCGAAACTCACGATCTCGGCGTTTGGCCTGACGATATCGACGTCATTACCCGCAATCTTGCCGACGCTGCCAGCCGCTACGATCTGATCTTGACCTCCGGCGGTGCCAGCAAGGGCGAGGAAGACCATATGGGACCGGCGATTGATCGCCTAGGCAAGCGTCACCTGTGGCAAGTGGCGATCAAGCCGGGCCGTCCGATTATGTTCGGTCAGATTGCGTCAAGCAACGGTGCCGGTGATCGGCAAACAGTCATCGTCGGCTTACCCGGCAATCCCGTGGCAGTCTTCGTATGCTTCCTGATGTACGTGTTCCCGATGATCCGCGCGCTCGGCGGCGCACCATGGCGGGAACCCCGGCGCTATCAGCTGCCAGCGACCTTCGCGTTCAAAGGTCGCAAAACCGGCCGCCGCGAATTCTGGCGCGGCACGCTGGTTGAAGGGTCTGGCGGCCAGCTCAGCGTCGACAAGTTCGCCCGCGACGGCTCGGGCCTCATCTCCGGCCTGCGCGCCGCTGACGGCCTGATCGACATCCCCGAAGACCACGGCGATGTTGCTGTCGGCGATCTCGTCAGCTTCATCCCGTTCACCGAGTTCGGGATTGTCTGACGTGAACAATGGCAAAAAGATCTCGCTGGGCCTTGCACTGCTGATTGGCGCCAGCGTTGGCTATTGCAGTTTGCCGTTGACGTCTTACGCAGTGCTCATCGTCGCTGTGACCGATCAACATGCACGACCAATGACGGCCGACGTATCGGCGATATTTCTTGATCGGACGGGCGCGCCGATCGTCACCATTACGCCGCAGACCGTGGGATCGTGGGCCAACAATCTGCAGTGGTATACCCACAGTTCCAATAGTAACAGCATCAAGCGTCCTGAGGACGCGCAGCAGGCGGTGGCTGTTCGGATTGAAGCGCAGGGCTGTGACCCCATCACGCTTCCGGTCGAACTCAGCCGTACCCATGTTCCTTTGAGTTTCAGTCCGCATGGCGGCGGACCAGCGTCGACGTACTACAAGTTCAACGGCGCGGCTGTGTTGACGTGTCGGTGAAGTCGGCCGCACACTCGAGATCACATGAATGGCTTGAACCCATCGCTATGCCAACAACTGGTATGTTGTTGGCATAGCCCCGACCTGTATCATTGATCGCGCCTCACTCAATCTTGCCGATCTTTTGCACGGTTTCGATGAGGCGTTTCGCGTCGGTGTCCCAGAATTTCTTGAATTCCGGGGCATCGAGATAGTTGATCGGCGTTTCGAGCTTGGCCATACTGGCCTTGAACTCGTCGTCGTTGGTGATGGCGCGGACTCCGTCGCGCAAGGTTTTCATGATCGGCTCAGGCGTGCCAGCGGGCGCGAACAGGCCCAGCCAGATGGTATACTCGACATCATAGCCGAGCTCTTTCAAGGTCGGCAAATCAGGCAGGCTGGCGATGCGTTTCGCACCCCAGCTGGCCAGTGGGCGCAACTTGCCAGCCTTGATCTGCTGTGCCGCAACGGACGGCCCGAGCAGGCCGACATTGACCTCGCCGCTCAGTAGCGCCGTCAGTACCGGGCCACCGCCCTGATACGGAATGTGGCGCATCTTAATGCCGGTGGCGTGGGCGAACATTTCAGTGGCAACGTGATAGGTGCCGTAGTTGCCAGATGAGGAATAGTTGATCTCGCCCGGCCGCTTCTTAGCGTCGTCGATGAGATCCTTGATCGTCTGATAGGGGCTGTCGGCGCGCACCAGCATGATGACGGGATCGGCGGTCAGCAGGGCAATGGGCGCGAGCTGATCGAGTTGGAATGCTGGTGGTCGACCGGCAATCTTGTCGGCCTCAGGGTTGGTCGAGACGCTGGCGACAGCCGCCAAGATTGTGTAGCCGTCCGGCTTGGCGTTGGCGACGGTTGCCGCGCCGATGGAGCCGCCAGCGCCGGGCTTGTTCAGCAGCACGAATGGCTGCTTGAGCTGTTTCTGCAGTGCTATCAGGGCCGGGCGTCCGGTTTGCTCGACGACGCCGCCGGGCGGGAACGG
>JAYSVA010000188.1:0-1764 GCA_043718785.1 Hyphomicrobiaceae bacterium | reverse complement strand
AGTTGCGCCAGTGGGCGGCACGGTTAAATTCTGGACCGCCGCCGCGCTGCTGGCGCATGTACCAGCCGCACCACTTGCCGGGCTTGGAGTTGTCCCCCCGAACGCCATTGCCGCGCGACGCCTCAGCCGTTGCCGGAGCGAGGCCGATTAGTAGTGTTGCGAGAAGCAGATAGAGAAACTTGTTCATAACTCACCTTTACCCGTTGTTAACCACGACGGGGTTTGCGCAATACACAGGTTGTAAGTAAAACTTTATTTTGACGCACCCCGAACGCGTTGCAACGCGCAGCTCACTTTTTATGTGAACTTCACGCCTCAGAAATCGTTGTGTTTTCGACTTTTCTCTGCCAGAACCGCTCTGGCATCGCTGTTCGGCGCGGGTGCGGCCATGCGCTTGGCAAACCAAGCCTGCATGCCTTCGGACGCCAAGAAAATCGCGGGCGTGATGTGCGGCGTCAGCGGCTGCGACATCGCGAGACCACCGACCACCGCGAGACACCCAAACTTCCCTTTGGGAAACTCTGCGGTATCGGCATCCGAACCCTTGATGATCCGCCATAAACCCGCCATATGCGTCAGGCGCATAGCTCATTCACCGCTCATCGACTTGCCCGACTGGAACATCGATCATGTCCGTACCCACGTCCGCAGCCACTACGTCGCCTGTCCGCCACACCAAGATGATCATCCTGGGCTCCGGCCCAGCCGGGTACACCGCTGCGATCTACGCCGCCCGCGCGATGTTGAAACCGCTGATTATTCAAGGCAATCAGCCCGGCGGCCAGCTGACCATTACGACCGAAGTTGAGAACTATCCGGGCTTTGCGAAAGCCATCCAAGGTCCCTGGCTGATGGAGGAGATGCAGGCGCAGGCCGCCCACGTCGGTACCGAAATCGTGATGGATCACATTACAAAAGTTGATTTGGCCAAGAGACCTTTCTCTCTGTTCGGTGAAAGCGGCGACACCTACACCTGCGACACTTTAGTCATTTGCACCGGCGCTCAGGCGCGCTGGCTGGGTCTGCCCAGTGAGGCTGAATTCCAGGGGCATGGCGTCTCCGCCTGCGCCACGTGCGATGGTTTCTTCTTCAAGGGGAAGGAGGTCATCGTCGTCGGTGGCGGTAACACGGCCGTCGAAGAGGCGATCTTCCTCACCAACTTCGCCAAACGCGTGACGCTCGTGCACCGCCGCGACACGGTGCGGGCCGAGAAAATCCTCCAGGAACGCTTGTTCAAGAACCCCAAAGTCGAAGTGGTCTGGGATACCGCAATCGAAGAAATCGTCGGCAGCACCGACCCTAAGACGGTCACGGGTGTGCGGTTAAAGAACGTTAAAACCGGCGCCGTCACGAGCCGGGCGGTCGACGGTGTGTTCATCGCCATTGGCCACGCACCAGCCACTCAGTTGTTCACTGGCCAGCTGCCAATGACCCCTTCCGGCTACCTCATTACCAAACCTGATAGCACCGCGACCTCAATACCCGGCGTGTTCGCCGCTGGCGACGTCAAGGACGAGGTGTTCCGGCAGGCAGTCACAGCGGCTGGGATGGGTTGTATGGCCGCCCTTGAGGCCGAGCGCTGGCTCGCAGGACATGGTGCCGCGCATGCATGAACTGGTGTTGTTAAGGGAACCTCGTAATTCCGCGCGGATTGGCAGCAGGAAGTACTTGTAATCACGCGTGTTGGTCGTAAGCTGAACTCCGCCCGCAACAGGGCAGCTGCGCAGTTGTCGCATGACTGAAGAACCGAAGACCGTCAATAGC
>JAYSVA010000187.1:0-24341 GCA_043718785.1 Hyphomicrobiaceae bacterium | reverse complement strand
GGTACACTGACAATCGCGCCGGATCGGCACCGGGGGGCGACGCCGCCGTCATCATTGACGTGCAGCGCCAGCCCGGTGCCAACGTCATCGAGACGGTGAACCGCGTGCTAGCGGAAATTCCTAGAGTCCAGCGCTCCATTCCGGCGGGCGTGGACTTCAAGGTCGTGCATGATCGCACCGGCACCATCCGCGCGTCGATCCACGACGTGCAATTTACATTGGTTCTATCCGTCGCCTTGATCGTGCTGGTGGTGCTGCTGTTCCTGCGCACGTTCCGGGCCACGATCATCGCTGGTGTTGCCTTGCCGCTGTCGCTGATCGCCACGTTCGGGGTGATGTGGTTCTGCGGCTTCTCGCTCGACAACCTGTCGCTGATGGCGCTGACCATCGGCACTGGTTTCGTCGTCGATGACGCCATCGTCATGATCGAGAACATCGTTCGCCACATCGAGGACGGCGAGCCGCCGCACAAGGCCGCGCTCAAAGGCGCGAAGGAGATCGGCTTTACCGTCATCTCGCTGACGCTCTCACTGATCGCGGTATTCATCCCGCTGCTGTTCATGACCGGTTTGGTCGGTCGGATGTTCCGCGAGTTCGCGCTGACCTTGACGATTGCCGTGGTGGTCTCCGCTATCGTGTCGCTAACGCTCACTCCCATGATGTGCGCCCGCCTGCTCAAAGCCGACGGCCTGCATGGTTCCAAGACCGGTTTCATGGGCTGGTTTTCTGGCCTGATCGACCGCACCATCGAGGTGTACCGCCGCGCGCTGGAGTGGGTATTGGCGCGCCAGACCTTGACGCTGGCGGCAACGCTGGCGACGTTTGTTGCCACCATCTGGCTCTACATCGTCATCCCCAAAGGCTTTCTTCCACTGCAGGACACGGGGTTGATTTTCGCCGTCGCCGAGGCGGGGCCGGAAGTGTCGTTCGCCGAGATGGAGCGGCTGCAGTCGTCCGTTACCGCCGCGTTGAAGGCCGACCCCGACGTCACCGGCATCGTCTCGGTGGTCGGCGTGTCGCCGGTCAACCCGACGCCCAACGCAGGGCGGCTGACCATTGCCCTGAAGCCGCGGGCCGAGCGCCGCCAGACCGTCGGCCAGATCATCCCGCGATTGCAGGCACTCGTTGCCGGGTTGCCTGGCGTCACCGTGTTCTTCCAGCCGGTGCAGGACATCCAGATTTCGACGCGGGTCTCCCGGGCGCAATATCAGTTCACCCTTGTTGGCGCTGACGCCGCCGAAGTCTCCGACTGGGGCCGCAAGCTCTCCGACCGGATGCGCCAGTTGCCCGTGCTGCGCGAGGTCGCCTCGGAAGCGCAGGACGGCGGACTGCGCGCACAAATCCAGATCGACCGGGAAGTGGCCGGGCGGCTTGGCGTGTCGATTGCGGCCATTGGCGACGCGTTCAATGACGCCTTCGGCCAGCGGCAGATTTCGACGATCTATGCCCAGTCCAACCAGTACCGGGTGATCCTTGAAGCGTTGCCGCGCTATCAGCTCGACCCGACGGCGCTGTCCAAGTTGTATGTCAATTCATCAACTGGCGCGCAGGTGCCGCTGTCGGCGTTTGCCCGGATTGAGCGGACAACAGCACCGCTGGCTATTGCTCACCAGGAGCAATTCCCGGCGGTGACGCTATCGTTCAACCTCGCCCCGGGTGCCGCCTTGAGCCAAGCCGTCGAGGCGATCGGCAGAGCGCAGACGGAACTGGGCATGCCGTCATCCGTGATCGGCAGTTATGGTGGCGACGCGTCGGAGTTTGCCAAGTCGCTGGCGGGGCAGCCGTGGTTGATCCTAGCGGCGACGATCACGATCTACATTGTGCTCGGCGTGCTGTATGAGAGCTTCATCCATCCGATCACGATCCTGTCGACGTTACCATCGGCGGGCGTCGGCGCGCTGCTGGCGCTGATGGTCTGTGGTCAAGATTTGTCCGTGGTGGCGCTGATCGGCATCATCTTGCTGATGGGCATCGTCAAGAAAAACGCGATCATGATGATCGACTTCGCGCTGGAGGCGGAGCGCGAACGCGGCCTGTCGCCACGCGATGCCATCGTCGAGGCGTGCCTGCTGCGCTTCCGCCCGATCACTATGACGACGCTGGCCGCCCTATTCGGCGCGCTGCCGTTGGCGTTGGAGAGTGGCACCGGCTCGGAACTGCGCAACCCCCTCGGCATCGCCATCGTCGGCGGCCTATTGCTCAGCCAGCTGCTGACCCTATTCACAACGCCGGTGATCTATCTGGCGTTGGAGCGGCTGGCATCGCGATGGGGCTTCGGCTCCGACCAACGGCCCGAGCGCAAAGGCCTAGGCCCCGCCATCCCGGCGGTTCATCGCCCCGAAGCCAAGCCCATTCCTCCGTTAGCGGCGGAGTGAGGGAGATGGGCTAGCCGCCCATCCACCGGTCCCGGATCACTCCAACGTCTTGACGACGATCTCGTGGACGTCGCGCGACAGGCTTTTCTGCTTGGTGATGGACAACAGGGCGGCCTTGGCGAGTTTGCGGCGGCCGACTTCAAGCGAACGCCAACTGCGGAACGACGTCAAAATGCGTGACGCCACCTGCGGGTTGAACGCATCGATCTCCAGCACCTGCGCGGCGACAAAGTCATAGCCCTTGCCATCCGGTCGGTTGAAGTTGACCGGATTGCCCGCGAAGCCACCGATCAGGTTGCGTGCCTTGTTCGGGTTCTTGATGCTGAATAGCGGGTGGTGCATCAGTTTCTGCACCGTCGCCAGCGTGGCCGGGCCGGTGGTCATCGCCTGCATCGAGAACCACGCCTCGATCATCAGATGATCATCTTTCCAGCGCTCAAAGTAGGTGTCGAGTGCCTTTTTGCGCACCGCCCCAGTCGACGCCGCCAAGGCGCCGAAGGCAGCGATTTCATCGGTGGCGTTCTTAGCCCCGTAGAACTGCGCTTCAACGCGAGCCGTATCCTCAGCCCGTTTGCGCAGCCCCAGCAAACGCAACGCCACATTGCGCAGGGCACGCTGACCAGCCTGACCCGACTCGGGCGAGTAGGCCTGCTTCATCGTCATCCGCTCGTACACTTCGGCCAGCTGTGGCCCCAGCTGCACGGCCTGGAACTTACGCACGGCATCACGGGCGACGTGGATCGCGGTCGGATCAATATCGCGGCCGATGTGGCGGGCAATGTCGGCTTCAGTGGGCAGCAGCATGAATTGCGCGCGATAGGCGGGCTCCAGGCTCTCGTCAGCCAAGGCGGCACCCAGCGCCTCGATCAGCGCCACCGGCTTCTCGACCTTCTCCTCCGCGCGCACGGACTTGACGGCCTTGACCAGCACCCGCAGCGCATAGTCTTGCGCGGCGTGCCAGCGGTTGTAGAGGTCACTATCGTGCCGCATCAGGAAGGCCAACTCGGCCTCGCTGTGGTTGACCGTCAGATTGACCGGGGCGCTGAAGCCGCGCAACACGGACAGTACCGGGCGCTTCTCGACGTCCTTGAACTTGAACGTCTGCTGGCGGCGCTTCAGGTGCACAACGGATTGATCGGCGGCATTCACACCCTCCATCCTGAGGGGCACATCGCGGCCATCGGCGCCGACCAGACCGAGCCGCACGGGGATGTGCAGCAACTTCTTTTTGACCTCGCCGGGGGTGGCGGGCAGCACCTGCTCCAACGTCACGCTGGCGGTCTTGGCTTTGGCGTCGTAGCTCATCTGCGCCACGATCTGTGGCGTACCGGCCTGCGAATACCAGATCGCGAACTGGGCGAGGTCGGCCCCGGTCGCATCCTCGAAACAAGTGATGAACTGCTCAACCGTGGCGGCTTGGCCGTCGTGGCGCTTGAAGTAGAGGTCGAGCCCATCACGGAAGGCGGAGTTGCCAACGATGGTCTGGATCATGCGGACGAGTTCAGCACCCTTCTCGTAGACCGTGGCGGTATAGAAGTTGTTGATCTCAACATAGCTGTCAGGGCGCACCGGATGGGCGAGCGGCCCGGCATCCTCGGCAAACTGGCGGGCTTTGAGCTGGCGCACGTCGCCGATACGCTGCACCGTGCGCGAGCGTTCGTCAGCCGAGAATTCCTGGTCGCGGTAGACGGTCAGGCCTTCCTTCAGGCAGAGCTGGAACCAGTCACGGCAGGTGATGCGGTTGCCGGTCCAGTTGTGGAAGTATTCATGCGCGACCACGGCTTCGATGGCCTCGAAGCTGTCATCGGTGGCGGTTTCCGGTGACGCCAGGATCAAGCGGTCATTGAAGATGTTGAGACCTTTGTTCTCCATCGCCCCCATATTGAAATCGCTGACCGCGACGATGTTGAAGACATCGAGATCATATTCGCGGCCGAACCGCTGCTCGTCCCAGCGCATCGAGCGCTTCAGGCTGTCCATGGCCCAGCCGCAGCGTTTCTCTTTGCCGGGCTCAACATAGATGCGCAGATCGACGTCGCGGCCGGACTTGGTGCGGAAGGTCGAGGCAATTGACCCCAGATTGCCGCCGACCAGCGCGAACAGGTACGATGGCTTGGGGTGCGGATCCTTCCACACGGCGTAATGGCGCTTGCCGCGGTCCAAGGTGCCGCGCTCCTGCAGGTTGCCGTTCGACAGCAGCGTCGACGCTTCCGCGAGGTCGGATTCGATGCGAACGGTATACTTGGCCAACACATCGGGACGGTCGAGGAAGTAGGTGATGCGCCGGAAGCCCTGTGCCTCGCACTGGGTGCAATAGATCCCCTTGGACCGATAAAGCCCCTGCAGTGCCTTGTTGCTCTCAGGGTTGATCACCGTCGAAACATCTAGGGTGAACGGCTTGTCCGGCGGGGCCAGCAGCGTCAGGCTGGCATCATCGACACTATATTCCGACGCGTGCAGCGCCCGCCCATCAACGCTGATGGACTCGATCTCCAGCCCTTCGCCGTCCAGCCGCAACTGGTGGGACGATGGCCCGATATTGCCAATCGGCGCTTTGACTGCGGGACCTTGCACAGCCGGATTGGCCCGGAACTTGGTGCGGGCGCGCACTTTGGTGCCCGTGGGATCGAGCACGAAGTCAAGATTGACGCTGTCAATCAGAAACGCGGATGGCGCGTAGTCTTTCAGGCGAATCGCGCGGGGCGTTTCGGGTTTCATCAGTTAGCTCCTCAGCAAAACAAGGCGCACATGCCGGATGGCACGATCACCGGTGCTGGTTTGAATTCGAATGGGGCGCAGTATAGCGGCAAACCCACAACCTAGCACCACCCGTAGTGATTTGAGGTTTACACAGCCTTGCAGCCCCTAGGCAATTCATCCACAGGCCATAGGACGGAGGGGCAAATGCCGTGTATGAGCGTGGCGGGAACAGAATCGGCGCCGTTACAGAAGTTGGCGTCTGCAAAGGCATAATGCGGCATGAAAACCATCTGGGACGCTTTTGGGCGCTACTTTGGCGCATCACACAACGACCAGTGCGCTGAGTTGTTCATCGAGCTGGCTGCGACCGTAAAAGCCTGTGCAGGCAAGTTCGTCGCAACACGCGGCCAGGATTACGAAGCCATCGCCGGTTTTGAGCACCAAGCCGATACCATCGTCGACAAAATCCATGAGTTGCTGGACGACAGCTTCATCATGCGCTTCGACATCGCCGACATGATGAAACTGGCGGATGAGCTCGACAACGTCATTGATGGCATGCGCAAGGTTGCCAGCCACATCTCCGTCTACAAAACCCATCTGCCGGAAATGCGTCCCGACGCAATCGCCATGATGCAAATTACGGAGCGGATGTCCGGCAGCCTCGCCGACCTCGTCGCCATGCTCGGCCAATCCCGTCTGTCGCTCGACCGGGTCCGCGATATCGCCAATGTTCTGGATGCCGCAGAAACCGAAGCCGATCATGCGCTTGGCGATGCCGAGCGCAAACTGGTGCAGGAGTTTGGCGTGCCCGGTGCCAACCGGATGGACTTCATTGCCTGGGACAAGCTGTACCACCTGCTGGAACAAATGACTGACGATGCCAACCATTGCGGCAAGCTGATCCTGTCACTTGCCCGCAAGGAGGCCTAAATGAGTGCGCTGACACTCGGACTGATCATCGCACTTTCCTGTGTGCTGATCGCTGAATTTGTAAACGGCTGGACGGATGCGCCGAATGCCATTGCGACAGTGGTATCGACAGGCGTGATGGCCCCGCGCTCAGCCGTGGCAATGGCGGTTGTACTAAACACCCTCGGCGCGATGGCGGGCACGGCTGTCGCATCCACAGTCGGTAAAGGGATTGTCGCATCTTCTGCCCTGACGCTACCAGCCATCACAGCGGCGATGATCAGTATCATTGCGTGGGGGGGCATTGCCGCGAAATACGGGATACCCGTCAGTAAATCGCACGCATTGTTGGCAGGGCTTGCCGGGGCCGCTTTCGCGGGCGGCGGGTTTGATGCACTGCAATCGTCCGGTTGGACCAAGGTCGTGATCGGTATGGTCTGTTCAATCGGTCTCGGGTTTCTCGGTGCCCTGCTCATTGGTCGACTTGTGATCGCATTCGCGGGCCGAATGAAACCCGCCAAAGCCAAGCGCACGTTCGACCGCCTGCAAATCGCCTCTGCCGGCTTCATGGCCTTTAATCACGGCATGAATGATGGGCAGAAGTTCATGGGCGTGTTCGCACTCACATTACTGATCGGTGGTTTCACGACGAAGTTCCAGATCGACACCTGGATGATCATCATCTGTGCCTTGACCATGGGAGCCGGTACCGCCTGCGGCGGCTGGCGTATTATCAAGACCATCGGCTCAAAAATGACGCGGATCGTGTCCTGGCAGGGTTTCGCGGCTGAGGCCGCCGCCTCGTCCACGATCTTCGGCGCGTCGATGTTCGGCATCCCCCTCTCGACGACACACACCATCACGTCATCGATTGTCGGGGTCGGAGCCTGTCGGCGTCTCGGCGACGTCAAGTGGGGCGTGCTGAAACGGATCTTGCTGGCGTGGGTGGCAACCTTCCCATTCTGCGCTATTCTGGCGTTCGTGACGGCGACCCTCGCCAACACGTTGTTTCACTGAGCTCGTTCGCAGAACTGTGCACCGATGCCTGATGTGCCGAACCAGAGTAGCCCATTCGCGGACGTCAACCTGTTCACGGGCGACGCAGCCCTGCAGGCGGCCGTGTCGCGCGAAGGCGGTGACGGCCAGGGTGTTAGCGAGCGGCTGACTGCACTGGGGGCAAGCTGCGGCAGTGCAGACGCCATCGAGCACGGACGCTTAGCGAATGCTTACCCGCCGGTGCTACGCACCCATGACAGCAAAGGCCACCGGCTCGACCGGGTCGACTTCCACCCGTCGTACCACGCGTGCATGCAGCTCAGCGTCAGCGAGGGGTTGCACGCGCCGCAAAATCACAGCGGTGCCAATGTCGTGCGGGCCGCTGGGTTGTATCTGACTGCACAAATGGAAACCGGCCATTGCTGCCCTGTGACTATGACCCACGCGGCGGTTGCCACGCTGCAGCTCAACCCGCAACTTGCCGAGATCTGGCTGCCGCGGATTGCAACACGGACCTATGACCAGCGGTTCCTGCCGCCGGACCAGAAGCACGGCGTCACCATCGGCATGGGCATGACCGAGCCACAAGGCGGCACGGATTTGCGGTCGAACACCACAGCGGCGCATCGGATCGAGGGCGACCATTACCGATTGACCGGATCAAAATGGTTCCTGTCGGCCCCGATGAGTGACGCCTTTCTGGTGCTGGCCCAGATTGAAACGCCGATAAAATCCGGTCTGGGCTGTTTTCTGGTGCCAAGGTACCGGCCGGACGGCACGATCAACGCCCTGCACTTCCGACGACTGAAGGACAAACTCGGCAATCGCTCGAATGCCTCAGCCGAAGTCGAGTTTCTCGATACAGATGGTTGGCTGGTTGGTCCTGAAGGCGCTGGCATCGCCAGCATCATGGAGATGGTGTCAGCGACGCGGCTGGATTGCGCGGTGGCATCAGCCGGCCTGATGCGCCGGGCGGTGGCTGAAGCAGTGCATCACGCCCGTCAGCGCCGGGTGTTTGGCCGTCCCCTGATCGAGCAGCCGATGATGGCCGCCGTGTTGGCTGATCTGGCGCTGCAAACCGAGGCAGCAGTGGCGCTGAGCTTCCGCTTGGCGCGCGCTTTCGATCACGTTACAGCACCCGAGGCCGCAGCTTGGCGACGCCTGATGACGCCCGTCACGAAATACTGGGTCTGCAAAACCGCGCCGAACCTGATTGCCGAGGCGATGGAGTGCCTGGGTGGCAATGGTTATGTCGAGGACAGCATTCTGCCCCGCCTGTATCGAGAGGCCCCGGTCAACTCGATCTGGGAGGGCTCCGGCAATGTTATGGCACTGGACGTGCTACGGGTGCTGCAGCGTGAACCGGAAGCAGTTGAAATCGTCGTCGATGGGCTCGAGCGCGAATCCGGTGACGATCCACACCTGCGCGCTGGGATCGAACGCATTCGTCTGATGCTGGAAGAACCTCGACTGCTCGACATGCGAGCACGGGCATTGATCGAGGCGTTAGCAACGGTGGCGGCGGGGACGATGCTGCGCCTACATGCACCAACGGCAGTGGCTGAAGGCTTCATTGCCGCAAGGCTGGCCGGTGCCCCCCGTCAAACCTACGGGTCTGGGCTCGAATGGGCGGACACCCGCGCCATTCTTCATCGCACGTTGTCTGCTTAGTTTGTTGGTTGCAACGGAAAAGAGCGGCAGTCCTCGACCGCCGCTCTTCCCCTCCATGAACTCGTTCGCTTGAGATCCGCTGGATCTCCCCCTTGATGAGCGAGTTCAAACTTTCGTGATCCAGCCTGACAGCGTGATTACGCTGCAGCCTTTTTTGACTGGCTGATCGATGCAGTCCGCTGTTTCGATTTGGTCGTGACGACCTTCGACTTGGCGAGAGCTTTCGGCGGCAGCGCTTTCATCGGCGTGCCTGCACGCTCAGGGGCCGCACGACCAGCGACGCGGGCGCTGCTGATCGGTCCCATGGTCTCGACAATTTTGTCGAGGGCGCTGAGGAACTGCTTACGCTGTGACTCCGGCAAGGCGCCCAGCAACGTGCTGTCCGTTGTTTCGGCGACTGGCCCGGCGGCCTTCATTGCGGCCTGACCACTGGCAGTCAGCTTGACCGCGTACATACGGGCATCGGTTTTGGTGCGGCGGCGCGCCAACAGGCCACGCTCGACCAAGCGACGGACAATGTCAGCTAACGTCGAACGGTCGATGCCGGTTGCATCAACCAGCGCGGTTTGGCTGAGGTCTTCAGCAGCAGCAGCGGCTGCAAGCACAGCATACTGGCGCGGCGTAAGCTCGGTCTTGCCGACGTTCAGCGCAAACAGCTCATCAGCGCACTGACCTGCACGATGCAGCAGATGAAGGGCCGAGAGTGGACGGCGGACGACTGATTTATCTTTCATGGGGTCTATTCCTCGATATTCGCGCGCATGGCGCTGGTTTCTGGTACGGCAGCGAAGGCTAGCTCAACCCGCGCCGGAGCGGCTCAGGTAACTTATTCGACGTCTCTCTGCGTTCAGCCATTTCGTCTGCCGTTCACAATTATTTGGCTACCCGCATGCCGCTTACGGAAGCTTGACCGCGCCACCATTCTAGTTATCCCTTGGGGCGGGGTCTGTTGATTTACTTTCACCGCCGCAACGGCAATCGTCAGTGAATTGCGCCAACATGGAGGCACGCACAATGACAATCGAGCCGCTCGTCCGTGCCAACGTGTTAACAGCTTTTCCAGCCTACGTAGCATCGCGCGGGCTGGATTTCGTCAGTCTATTGAATGAAGTGGGGCTTCGACTGGATGAGGTCAAGGAGCCAGAGACGCTCGTTTCACTCAATCGTGTCGGGCATTTGTTTGACACTGTCGCCAAACGACTGGGCGATCCCGCCTTTGGCATCCACTATGCAGACCATTTCCCCCAAGGTGCCACAGGATTATTGGGCTACCTTGTTCTCAGTGCGCCAACTGTCCGCAGCTCATTAGCCGCAGCCGCCGAGTTCTTAGCTGTACAAACAATTCCCGTCGATGCGTCCTTCGTCGAACAAGGCGGACTCGGATACCTCCGTTGGCGATTTTCATCAGATTTCCGCGCACCACGCGTACAGTTTACAGGGTTTACGGCCGCAGCGTTCTTGCTCCGCCTACGATTGGCGGCAGGTCAAACCTGGGAACCATTGGCGGCCAACTTTGATCATGGCGAGCCGGAAGCTGTTCGTGACTACCGGCGGCTTTTCGGGGACCGGGTGCGTTTTGACCAACCGGATTGCGGTTTGGTGCTGGACGCCACGGTGCTTAGTTTAACGAACCCCCAGCAGCCACTCGCGGTGTTCGCTGAACTGCGGAAACTCGGCACGTTTGTACTGACTGACTTGAAGCAGAAAGGCGCTATTCATGCCAAATGGGATGATATGACTTTCGGCCAGCGTGCTCAGTTTGAGATCGAGCGACGGCTGGACGGTTCGGTCGGCGACACCTTCGATCAACCGAGTATTGCCGAGACACTAGGCCTGACAGCGCGGCAGTTGCAGTCAGAACTCAGCGACCTCGACACGTCCTACGACAAAATCCTGGTCGGCATCCGTGAGACACTCGCTGATCGTTATCTTCGTGAGACCGAGCTAACCCTATCGCAAATCTCCGGCAAACTCGGATTTTCCGAGGCATCGGCGTTCACGCGGTGGGCGCGCCGGACTTATGGCCACTCGCCAAGCGCTCAGCGTGAGCTGCTGCAAACTGGCACTCTGCCCAGCAGCGGCACTGAGCCGGGACCTGAGACCGGCGACGATAGCTGAAGCACCGCGCGGGGCCTTACGGCTTCCAGGCGAGGTGCTTCGACAGCCAGTACGCCACCAGCAGCGCCGCAACGATACCGACCGCCACCCCGATCCGGCGGGCTTTGCGGATCACCCGACGCCACTTGAACTGCGTGCGGCTGGCTTGGAAGTGCTCAATCACCGGATCAGCACCCGGCTTATCAAAAATCTTGGTGTAGGTCTGTGGTAATGCCGTGAACGATACGCCCTCAAGTTTGGGCATCGCCATGTAGATCAGATCTTCGTCCAGGCTGAGCATCGAGGCGTTGGCCTCCTCAGCCTTCCAGGCCCGCGCAAACCGCCGCCCGCCCTCGGTATTGCGGACCAACAGTGTACCCGCAGCGATGCGAATGAAATGGGTTTTTGCGGGCTTCACGGCATTGAACAGCAAACAGACGTCGGAGGTCACCGTGTCGAAGAATTCAGGTTCTTTGCGCACCACTGCGTCAGCATCGAGATACAGCACGTCGTGCTGCGGAAACCGCGTCATGCAATGGTCGACGAACACCGGTTTGATCCGCGTCGTCGCTTCCCATGTGGACGCGCGCTCGTAGCGTTTGAGGAAGTAATTCAGGCCGAGCGCATCAAGCGATGCCTTCAGCGACAGCACCTGCTCGAGGTAATTGGGCGTGTAGAACGCACAGACGACGTAACGCTGGCCACCAGTAAGACTGAGCGTCTCCTCGGCGAGTTGATCGCTGAGCTGGTCAGCCGCCTCTGGCTCTTGCACTTGCTCTTGCGTCGGCGACATCGTGAATTTCCTGATCGACTGTTTAAGCCGGATTTTTGGGCATAAAGCACGGCCCGGTCAGGCACGCCAGTAGTCAGCAATCCAGGTGGCAGGCCGAAACCGCCGCTGGGTCAGACGCAGCTGAAACCCTTGCCCCACCCGCTTCTTGACTTCGTGCTCGCCCCGCATGGCGCTTTCCGGTGTGATTGAGCCGAAGAACACCAGAATTTTGCCCCCTGCAGGCTTGGTTGGCGTCGCAAAGAACCTGACGATGCGGTTGCGCGGCAAACACGCATGCGAGAACGGCACGCACCAATCAGCCGGCCAGAAAATGACCTCATCGACGGCTTTGGTGAGGAAGTTTTGCTCCTTGTAGCCGTAGACGTCACGGATCACATCGGCGGACGTCGCGTAGAAGCGCTCCAGCACATTGGCTTCATGGCCGATGCACCACCGCACCACCGACGAATTGCCGAAGCCGAGATGAGGGTCTTTCCATTCCTGGATAATCAGAAAACGTCCCTCTGCCTCAAACAGGGGGTCGAGGCTGTCGATGATCAGCAGGTCCAGATCGAGAAACAGTGTCATGCCCGTGAGCGGATCATCCGGTCCACCGAGATCCTTGTGCATCAGCCCGAGCTTTGGCCAATACTTGCCAATCACCGGATCGAATTTAACCTCGGGCAGCGGCTTGATCTCAACTTCAGGCCGGATGCCGGTGCCGTCATCGGTGAGGCAGACAAACCGGATGTTCCAGCTCGTGTTGCGCATCACCATGCCGTAGAGCCGGTCAACCCACTCGGGGCCATAACGCGTGCCCCATTTCATGCAGACGACGTTGACGGTCCGGGCCGCCTGGGCGTGCCGCACGTCGTCGGCCCACCCCGGTGCCTCGGTCTTGGAAGACTGCATCACTCATCATCGCTTGTTGAAGGGCTGAACGGCTGCGGTCAGTTAGCGCGATCAGCGGAACAGCATCAAGCGCGTTTACGGCTGGTGTCGGTTTTACCGGGCCGCCAACGACCGTAACGCCACGGTGCCACAAGGTCGCGTTCATGGCGGATATCCGGAGCAGGATCAAAGCCTGAGGTGCCCCACGGGTTGCAGCGGCATATCCGCGACAGCAGCAGCCAGAACCCGCGCCACGGGCCGTTCAGGTCAACCGCTGCCAGCGCATATTCGGAGCAAGTTGGCAGATGCCGACATTCCATGCCGATCAGCGGCTTCAGCGTCCAACGATACACATGAATGGGTCCCTTAATGGCCCAGGCGGCACATAGCTGACAGATACGGCACGTCATGACGCGGCCGCCGCCGCCTCACGCGGCTCAGCCAGGGACGCCAGCGCCTTCTCGACTCCGTCAAACACCAGCAGCGTTGACGCATGCCGGGCCTTAACACCGCGAACAGGTTCCAGCACCGCCAAATCCGCCCACTTACCAGTCGGCGTCGCCGATCCATCGCGCAGCATCGCGCGCATGTCCGCAGCGACGGCCGCAAACTCAGCCGGGGTAACGCCGATGATCTCCCGCCCAACAACGGAGGCCGACGCTTGGCCCAGCAAACAAGCACGCACGTTTTGGCCGAAATCTACGATCCGCCCATCAGTGAGCACCACGTCAACAGTGATTGTCGACCCGCACAGTTTTGAGTGCGCCGATGCCGTGGCATCGGGATGCGTCAGCCGCATTGTTCGCGGGATGGCCGCTGCCAACTCCATGATGCGGGCGTTATAGAGGTCAGACAGTTGCGTCATTTGACGTTCCGAAGGCTGGTCATGCGCTATATATAGGCGACCATTCATGTTTTGTCGCCCTGAGGATGCCACCATGACGAGCAGCTTTGCCGCACGCGGTTCGACCGCTGAAATTGAGAGCGGTCTCTTGTTTCAGCCAAAGTTCGATGCCGACGGTCTGATCCCGGCTATCGTGACGGACGCCAGTCCGCCCGGGCACGTACTGATGTTCGCCTGGATGAATGCGGACGCCTTAGCCCTAACGATTGATACGGGAATTGCGCACTTCTGGACGCGCTCGCGGCAGAAGATCTGGAAGAAAGGCGAGGAGAGCGGCAACCTGCTGATCGTCAAGACGTTGCGCACGGACTGCGATCAGGACGCCCTCTGGCTCAGCGTTGAAACTCAGGGCGCGGGCGTTGCCTGCCACACTGGCAGCACGTCATGTTTCTACAGAACGGTGCCACTGCGCACAGGCGTGGCCAACGACGCCTTGAAATTGAACAACGCTTCTTGATCCAAGGTCCTCAGTGAATGCCTCAGTAAGCCGCTTTCAGCTTCGGAAACATCGGGAAGTGCTTGAGGTTCAGCGTCGCCAGCGGCAGCCCGTGATGCTCAGCCGTGGCGGCGATCAGGGCGTCAAAATCGTCGACCCCATGGCTGCCCCGATAGTGTTTCAGCCACTCACCGGCACGCCGGGCAATGTCCTCGGTCACCGGCAGCAGACGAACGCTGCTGACGACCATCTCAATCAGCCGTTCCTCTTTTTGGCTTTTCGCGCCTGCCAATAGTTCGGTCAGCGTTGCGACCGACGCGAATGGAGCGTTGACGGACGCCGCAAAGTCAGCCGCTGTTTTGTTGCGTCGAGTTAGATCAATAAACACGCATGTATCCAGCAGCATTATTTGTCCTTGTCCCGCCATAAGCGGGCCCGTCGCTTGGCGCGAAGTGCTCTGCCCTCGGCAATCCGCTCTTCAATCTTTGAATCAGCGGGCCATTCCGCAACGACCGCCAAGATCGCCGCCTTCCAGGCCTGGTTGGGAACAGATGAAAGCTTGGCATCGATCGCCTCGCGAACCAGCTCCGCTTCGGTCATCCCTGTCGCAACGGCAAGCGCCTTAATCCCGCGGCTTTGCTCAGGCGTTAGCAGGATCTGCTTGCGGACCATGCGCGCTGGTTTGCCCGCTACAGTTGTGGCGGAGCGGGGTACGGCGGCCTTCGGCTTTGTTGCAGTTTTCGACATACACACACCCTATGTGTATGCTAGACTATTTTCAAGTCCGGAATGTCGCAGCAAGGGATGGCACGTCGGGCAAAACTGCCGTAGCATTCAGCAGAACTGCGGCCAGGGGAGACACCAGCATGACCACGAGACACTTGCGGCAGGCGGCCTTCGCCGCCGTTTTATCGTTCGGCACCTTGTCTCTGCACGCAACGTCAGCATCAGCGCAAATCAAAATCGCCTTCATCGACCCGCTCTCAGGCGGCGCCGCGAGCACGGGCGAGGCAGGGCTCAAGACCTTTCAGTTCATGGCTGACGAGCTCAATGGCAAGGGTGGTGCCCTCGGCCAAAAATTCGAGGTCATCGGCTACGACAACAAGGTCAATCCGCAGGAAAGCCTCGTCCAGGCGCAGAAGGCCATCGACGCGGGCATCCGCATTTTCCTGCAGGGCAATGGTTCGGCAGTGGCGGCAGCGCTGACCGACTTCGTCGTCAAGCACAACGAGCGTAACCCCGACAAGCAGGTGATGTTCCTCAACTACGCAGCGGTCGACCCGGTGCTGACAAACGAAAAGTGCCAGTTCTTCCACTTCCGCTGGGACGCAGCGGTCGACATCAAGATGGAAGCACTGACCAACTTCATGAAAGGGCGGCCTGCGATCAAGAAGGTCTACCTCATGAACCAGGACTACTCGTTCGGCCGCTCCGTCCGCGATGAAGCCCGCAAAATGCTGAAGATCAAGCGTCCGGACATCGAGATCGTCGGCGACGAACTGACGGCCTTGCAAAAGGTCACCGACTTCGCCCCTTACATCGCCAAGATCAAAGCGTCGGGAGCTGACAGCGTCATCACCGGCAACTGGGCGCAGGATTTCTCGCTGCTGCTGAAAGCCGCCGCTGATGCAGGCCTCCAGGCGGACTGGTACACCTACTACGCCGGTGGTTCTGGCGGCCCAACGGCGGCGCGCCAAGCCAATTTGCCGGGCCGGGTGTTCCACGTCAACGAAGGGCTCGCCAATGCTCCGAGCGCTGAATCGCGTGCTTTTGAGACGGCGTTCCGCGCCAAAGTGAACCACGGCCTGACCTATCCGCGTGCCGTCAACTTGATGCGGATGCTACAAACCGCCATCACCAAGGCCAAGTCAACCGAGCCCAAGCTGATCGCCGCAGCTTTTGAAGGCATGGAGATCGACGCGTTGCATGGCGGCAAGTCCTACATGCGCAAGGACGATCACCAGTTCTTCCAGCCGCTGTTCATCTCGTCGTTCGGTCCGCTGGAAGGCGACATGCCCTTCGACGAAGAAAAGACCGGCTGGGGCTGGAAAATCATCGCCAAGATCGACACGCCCGAAACGATTGTGCCGACCACCTGCAAAATGGCACGGCCTTGAATGTAAGCCAGAGGTGCCACTGATGGGCACCTCTGGCATTGCACTTACGTGGTCGGCAGGAACAGGTCGCTGGTGAAGTAGCGTTCGGCCGAGGATGGGGCGAACGTTACGATCATTTTTCCGGCCATGTCGGGACGGGCGGCAATGGTCAGTGCCGCCGCCAGATTGGCACCGGTCGAGATACCGCCGGGGATGCCCTCAACTTTGGCCAACATCCGTGACATCTCGAACGCCACGTCGTTCTGAACGGTCACCACTTCGTCGACGATGCTCATGTCCATGACCGCTGGCACAAACCCAGCACCGATGCCCTGGATTTTGTGCGGGCCTTTCTGGCCGCCTGACATTACCGGGCTGGCGGCCGGTTCGACGGCGATAATCTTCATGCCCGGGCGGCGCGGCTTCAGTACCCGGCCGGTGCCTGTAATCGTGCCTCCTGTGCCGACGCCCGCGACCAACACGTCGATTTTGCCGCCCGTATCCGCCCAGATTTCCTCAGCCGTGGTACGGTGGTGCACTTCGGGGTTAGCCGGGTTGGCGAACTGGCTCGGCTGCACACTGCCAGGCGTTGCGGCAATCAGTTCCTCGGCCTTGGCGATAGCTGCCCCCATGCCACCAGCGGCGGGCGTCAGTATCAGTTCAGCTCCGAGATGGGTCAGCAGTTTCCGCCGCTCAATCGACATCGACTCCGGCATCGTCAGGATCAGCTTGTAGCCCCGTGCCGCCGCGACAAACGCGAGGCCAACACCGGTGTTGCCAGAAGTCGGCTCGATCAACGTGGTTTTGCCTGGCGCAATTTTACCGTCGGCCTCCAACGCATCGATCATCGACACGCCGATGCGGTCCTTGACCGACGACAGCGGGTTGAAGAATTCGAGTTTCATCAGCACGTCGCCCTTGGCACCGGCGGCTTTGGTGATCTTCGACAAGCGCACCAGCGGAGTGTGGCCGATGGTTTCGGTGATGTCGTTGTAGATTTTGCCCCGCCCCCAGCTTTGGGTGGCGTCGAGTGTTTTGATTTTAATGCTCGTGTTGTGGGGGGCAGCGCTCATTGAAAATACCTTTTGCTCAAAGCCGGAAAGTGCAGTTGACACAGTCGAGCGTCATCATGCTCTGACTCGCCCGCCACTTCGACATTTGGTTCCTGTCTCAGCAAAGCGCAAGGTCAGTCCATTAGAACGGGAGGCCTTTGGTTCCCCACCTTGAAAACACGCCCACTCCAAAATGAACCACAAATTCGGATTATTTTTTCTTGCGTTGTGCAATTTTTGCGGAAGGCGACTTTTTTGCCGGTTTTGCCGCCAGTTTCGAGTTTTTGTTCGCTGTCACGGCGGCTGTTCCTGCCTGGCCCGTTGATCCGAACCCGCCGGCACCTCTGACGGTCTCCGACACCGTCACCGCCGCCACTAGGTTGGCCCGCGCTACCGGGGCAATGACCAGCTGCGCAATCCGGTCGCCGCGATGGATCATCACCGGTTCGGACCCCAGGTTCACCAACAGTACTGACACCTCGCCACGATAGTCGGCATCGATGGTGCCGGGGCTGTTCAACACGGTCACGCCATGACGCAGCGCTAGGCCTGAGCGTGGCCGCACTTGGCCCTCAAAGCCAACCGGTAGCTCCAGCACCAAGCCCGTTGGCACCAGCACGCGGCCACCCGGCTTGACTGTAATGCCTTCGCCTTCCGCTATCGCTGCCGCCAGATCCAAGCCCGCCGCCTGTTCGGTCTGATAGGCTGGCAGTGCCATACCCTCGGCGTTGTGCAGCTGCTTGATGGCAACAGTGACCGACTTGGCCTCCGTAGGAGCAGACGACGCAGCGCGAGCGCGGGATTTGGCCGATGATGTCGTCACGTCGGGATCTCACACGTCGATGTGGTGCTGCAGCAAGTGCTCGGCGGCCCGCATGACCAGCCGCTCAGCAACGGCGGCCTTGTCCAGGTCGGGCCAGCTATCGACGCTATCAGCGGTGATTAGATGCACTGTATTGCGGTCCCCGCCCATGATGCCCGTCTCTGGCGACACGTCGTTGGCAACGATCCAGTCACACCCCTTGGACTTGCGCTTCTTCTTCGCGTGCTCCAGCACGTTCTGCGTCTCGGCGGCGAACCCGATCACCAGCGACGGCCGACTCGGCCCGCGCTGACTGAGGGTCTTCAAGATATCGGCGTTCTCAACCAGAGCGAGGCTCGGCGGGCCGCCAGCGCCCTTTTTGATCTTCTCGTCGGCGGCCCCATCAACCCGCCAATCGGCAACGGCGGCCGCAAAAATGCCGATGTCGGCCGCCCCTGCGGCTTTAACAGCCGCCAGCATCTCAGCCGCTGTCTCAACTCGCACAACAGTGCAGCCAATAGGATCGCCCAAACCGACTGGTCCTGACACCAAAGTCACGCGCGCGCCAAGTTTTGCGGCGGCGGCCGCAATCGCATAGCCCTGTTTGCCCGACGACCGGTTGGCGATATAGCGCACCGGGTCTATCGGCTCATGCGTCGGCCCAGCCGTCACTATCACGTGGCGGCCTGCCAGCAGGCCAGGAGCCGATTTCAGGTTCAGCAGTCGATCAATCGCCGCAACAATGTCAGGCACCTCGGCCAAGCGACCGGCTCCGGCTTCACCCCGCTCCGCCATCTCACCGATGCCCGGACCAACCGTGTGAACGCCGTCAGCCTCCAGCAGCCCCCGGTTACGGCGGGTGGCAGGATGATCCCACATGCGCGGGTTCATGGCAGGCGCAATCAGCACGGGCTTGTCCGTCGCCATCAGCACGGCAGTGGCCAGATCATCGGCATGCCCGCCGGCCATTTTGGCCAGCAGATCAGCGGTTGCGGGCGCCACAACGATCAGATCAGCGTCACGCGACAGCCTAATATGGCCGATCTCGCGCTCATCATCGAGGTCGAACAGGTCGGTCAGCACCCGGTCATTGCTGAGCGCACCCACCGACAGCGGCGTGATGAACTGCGTCGCTGCGCGGGTCATCACGACCCGCACAGTCATTTTACGCTCGCGCAGGCGACGGATCAGATCGAGGCACTTGTAGGCGGCAATGCCACCACCAATGATCAGGAGGATGCGAGGTGCTGCAGATACGGTCATGGCTCACGATCGTGGCGGGTTCCAGTTAGAGCGACGTTAGCACAACTGGTGCCGCTCAGCTCTGAGTTGTTGCTGGCTCAGTTTACTGGTTAAAGCCGAGGCCCACCGCACCGGTATTCGGTTTCGACCACTGCCCGATGCCGAAGCCGTTGGCGAGCCCATACGTCGGCTGTGTGTTGGCAAACGAACGCATCTTCGGACCCGGTGCCATGCTAGGAGCCATGCTTGCCTGCTGCTCGTCCTTTGGCGGCGTGAACGGCTCAATCGGGGCCTTCTCGAACGCCGGGCAAGCACTTTCCGGATCGACGCGGGGAACCGACGCGGACTTCCACTTGGCATTCACCAGATAGCGCTTTTCACACACCGCAACGGACGGCACCTGACGGGTCGCCTCGAAGTAATCGTGGCCCTCTTTCAGTGTCGCCCAGAATGGTGCCGCTTTGTGTTTCGCGTGACGTTCGATGTTTGCAGCCGTCATGCGGAACGGAAACGCATGCGCCTGGAAACTTTCCTGCCCGGCGGCCAACGCCTCACGGGCCAGGGCATAAATTTCCTCGATCAGCGCGTCGGTCATGGCATAGCAACCCGCCGACTTGCACTTGCCATGCACCATCAGCGCATCGCCGGTGCGCCTGTGGGCGCGGTCAAAGGCGTTGGGATAACCCATGTTGAAGGCTAGATGGAACGCCGAGTTCGGGTTCATCTGCTTCTGCGTGACGGTGTAGAAACCCTCAGGCGCTTGCTTATCGCCCTGCACAAACTTCGGCCCGAGTTCGCCGGACCAGTTGCAGATCGGATAGGTTTTAAAGTGGTAGTAGCGGCCATCATCGCGCAGCTTCCACAGCTCAAGCTCGCTCTCTTCCTTGAAGATGCGGACAAAAATTGGCTGCTTCTCGGTCATTTTCTTCTTAGTCAGCAGCGCTGTCGCTTCCTTCGTCAGCGGCAGGCTGTGTGGCGCCTGAATCTCAACCGTTGAGCAACCGGCAGCCAGCAGTCCGGCCACGCCGACGATGCCAGCCACCAGAATTCCCCGCCAACTCGCTTTGTGAACCGTACCCAACGCCATCAGCCTGTCTTCCACCACTCGCCACCCATCTATGCGACACGGTAAACTATGTTGCATTCCAGATGGTTGCCGAATCCCCTCAAATTGTACGTTCCTTGTTAACGCACTGACCGTCAACGAGACGAATCCGCGCTTTCCCCAGCTAAGCCCTTTGATTGCGGCGGTTTTGCGAGACCTGCATGCGGGATGATCCAAACTGGGCGAGCACGACGCCCGCGACCGACCTTTACCCAGTACGCGGAGCTGCCCCGCTAAAGCCGCTGGGCCAACGGCATATCCACGCCTTCGCGCTTGGCCTACAACTAAAGTATTGCCAACAAAACACGGAGGACGCCATGAGACTAGCCATTCTTGCGACCGCTGCCGGAACAATGCTGTTTGCCGCTTCTGCCGTTTATTCTCAGACGCCAACATGGGCTCCACCAGCCGAAAAAGACCGCTGCCCGTCAAAATGGGGAGCCGAAGATCAGCGCGGTTCCGCCAATCACGTCAAACCTGCATCGGTGCTAAAAGCCGCCCAGATGATCAAAACGGGTGAAGTGATCGAACTGGCCCACGTCCTCAACGATAAAATGCCATTCTTCGGAACGCGCCGGTTCGACGTTCACGTCAAACGCACGTTCCTCAATCAACCCTCGAACAAACGTGGCTCAAACGAGGAAATCGTCATTTCCGAAATCGGCCAAGTCGGCACCCAGTTCGACGGTTTTGCCCACCAGAGCCACGAAGACAGCCTCTACAATTGCTTCAAAATCAGCGAGACCGCTGGTCGTACCGGCTTCTCCAAACTCGGCATCCATCAAGTCGGCACCATCATGAGCCGCGGTGTGCTCATCGATGTCGCAGCCTATAAGGGCGTCGCCACGCTGCCCGACACCTACGAGATCACTGTTGAAGACATCGAGGCTACTCTGAAAAAGCAGAACACCACGCTGCAGCCCGGCGACGCTATTTTGATCAACACCGGCTGGAGCAAGCTGTGGGCGGTCGATAATGCCCGCTACGTTAAGTCATGCCCTGGCATCGGCATCAAAGCCGCGCAATGGCTGATTGCCAAGGATCCGGTGCTGCTCGGCGCCGACAATTGGCCAGTGGAAGTCTCGCCAAACCCCGATCCGACGATCTCGCTCCCCGTCCACCAGATCGCCCTCGTCGTCAGCGGCGTGCATTTGCTGGAGAACCTGAAACTCGAAGATCTCGCAACAAAGCAAGTCTACGAGTTCGCATTCATGATGCAGCCGATGAAAATGCAAGGCGCCTCAGGCTCCACCGTCGCTCCTGTCGCCGTCCGTTGACGCCACGGCCTGCTGCTGGTCCGGCTAGTCCGGATCAGCGGCCTCGTGTAAGCTCAGTGAATCGGAGAACGCAATCCGCCAGCTTAAACTCTGCCCGCTTGAACAAGGACACTCATCATGACGCCTGCGGATGTGCGCCAAAATTTGAGCGAGACGCCCGGCGTCACCTTTCCGGAGTACACGTCGCCGTCCCCCTGGAGTGCGCCAACAATCGCAGCGGCTGCCCCCTGGTCGCCCGCCCCGCCCGCAACACAACCGCCGGTCAACAAACCCACGCCTGCCCCGCTGACGCGTGAGCAGGAGCTGGCGGCCTACCGCGAAATGCTGATGATCCGCCGCTTTGAGGAAAAGGCCGGCCAGCTCTATGGCATGGGCTTTATCGGCGGCTTCTGCCACCTGTACATCGGCCAGGAGGCCGTGGTGGTCGGGTTGCAGATGGCGGCCAAACCGGGCGATCAGGTGATCACCACCTACCGCGACCACGGCCACATGCTGGCCACCGGCATGGACCCCAAAGGCGTGATGGCCGAGCTAACCGGCCGCGCTGGCGGCTATAGCCGTGGCAAAGGCGGCTCGATGCACATGTTCAGCCGCGAAAAGCAGTTCTTCGGCGGCCACGGCATCGTCGGCGCATCCGTGCCGCTGGGCGCGGGCATCGCCTTCGCCAACAAATATCGCGGCAACGACAACGTCTGCTTCTGCTATTTCGGCGACGGCGCGGTGAACCAGGGCCAGGTCTACGAAACCTTCAACATGGCCGAGCTGTGGAAGCTGCCCGTCGTGTTCGTCATCGAGAACAACCGCTACGCCATGGGCACCTCCATCGAGCGGGCCAGCGCCACCACCAACCTATCCCAGCGCGGCCTGTCGTTCGCCATCCCCGGCGAGCAAGTCGATGGCATGGACGTCCGCGCCGTCAAAGCCGCCGGGGACCGCGTCGTCGCGTGGGTCCGCGCAGGCAACGGCCCCTACATCCTCGAGATGATGACCTACCGTTATCGCGGCCACTCAATGTCAGACCCAGCCAAATACCGTTCCCGCGAGGAAGTCGACAAAGTCCGCGAAGAACGCGACCCGATCGAGCGCGCCCGCGTCCGCATGCTCGCCCAAGGCTACGCCACGGAAGACGACCTCAAGGTCATCGACAAAGCAATCCGCGAGCAAGTCAACGCCGCCGCCGAATTCGCCCAAACCGACCCCGAACCGGATGCCCGGGAACTGTGGACGGATGTGGTGCTTTAGGGCGGAGGGATCGGAATGTGCTTAGTTCTGTACTTAGCCGCAGTTGCTCCTTTTACTTGTGCGACGATTACGGAAGGCGAATTGTTTGTTGCGCTCGAAACTGAAGCGGTAAAAAAGAAACACATTTTGGCTGCTGCTGGGCTCCCATTCGTTCGAGAAGTGGTAACGCACTATAACTGCTGTTGCCCTTTGCTGTTTGCATCGGAGCTTTACGGCGAACAAACAGATGAGGCACTGGAAGGCAAACGCAAAGACGACGAGATCCAGCGCGTTATGGCCGGAATGGTGGAGAAGATGGTAAAATCTCTCACCACCGACCAGAACATCACAATGCTAGTGTGCTGGGACAGCGGCGACGAGCCTCACGAAGTCGATGATGCGGGAGTGACGTCAGTTGCCAGCATCCGCGCCCCGGAATTCTTCGACGAACCGTTCAACCGTCGCCATCGCTTTTCAAAGATTAACTAGGCATCGATGCCATGACCGCCGCCCGTGAACTTGCCACCTATGCCGATCTCAAGGCGGTACCAGAAAACTTGGTGGCCGAGATTCTGTTCGGCAGCTTGGAGACCCACCCGAGACCGACGCGCCGACACGGGGCGGCGAGCTCCGTTCTAGGGTACGAACTGATGGGGCCATATCAGCTAGGCCGCGGCGGTCCTGGCGGATGGATCTTCATTGATGAACCGGAACTACACCTCGGCCCACACATCGTCGTGCCGGATATAGCCGGTTGGCGGATTGAACGAGTGACGGAACCCGCCGACAAAGCATACTTTGAAGTCGCGCCCGACTGGCTTTGCGAGATCCTTTCCCCAGGTACCGAAAAACGGGACCGGGGTCCCAAGCGCCGGATTTATGCAAAATATGGTGTCAAGCATCTTTGGTACGTAAACCCGCGCACCCGCACACTCGAGGTTTTCGCACTTCAGGGTAAGAACTGGCTTCTGACCGACACTTTCATTGATAACGAAGAAGTCTGTGCGGCTCCGTTCACCGAGCACAGGTTCTCGCTTGGTATATTGTGGCCGTTCGACGAACCGAACGACCCGACAGACCAACTCGTTCCCTAACCCTCAGCTCCCATACTTCACCGAGCAGCCGGATGCCCGGGTTGTAGTAACCTCAGGCGTTTTGCCCGCAGCCACCGCCGCGAGGGCTTCCGTCACGTAATTGCGGGCACCTTTCAGGTCGGCTTGGCTGGCGGTCGGCTTGTCGTCGATGGCACCGGCGTAGGCCAGGTTGCCTTTTGGATCGATGACGTACATCTGCGGCGTTGTCTTGGCATTGTACAGATTGCCGAATTTCCCGGGAGTTACGCCGCCTGCATCTCGGTCATGCCGATGCCATCGAGGGTGAAGCGGAAGATCTCGCTGGAACTGATCGGCAGGGTTGGGATGACACTGCCGGTGATGACCACTTGGCCCGCCTTCATCGGCCGCCCGCGTGATACCGCGAGGTTGGCGACCCAGGCCAGCGCCCCCATCGGATCATCCGTGGTGCCGTGCTTATGGGCGACGCCGTTGACCGCCAGCGTGCCGCTGATGCCGTTGAGGTCGCCTGCTGGTGGCACCTGTTCCTCACCCAGCACAATACCCCCGTTCCAGGCATTATCGGCGATCAGCGTCAACGCGCTGGTGGATTTGTAAACGGCGCGGCGATCCTCGATCAGCTCAAACGCCGCCATCACAGAGCCCACCGCCGCACGCGCGTCCGCCGCCGTGTAAGGTTTGCCCGTACCCGGCAGATCGCGGTTGAGACGCACCGCCAG
>JAYSVA010000186.1:0-8774 GCA_043718785.1 Hyphomicrobiaceae bacterium | reverse complement strand
TCAAAGCGGCGATGGATGTGGCTTCGTGCGGCGAGGGCCTGTCGGTGTCGAAGCGGCGGATTACGCTGTCGACTTCGGGCGTGGTGCCGGAAATCCCGCGCTGGGGTGATGAGAGCGGCACGATGCTGGCGATTAGCCTGCATGCTGTGCGTGACGAGCTTCGTGATGAGCTGGTGCCGATCAACAAGAAATACCCGATCAAGCAGCTGCTACAGGCCTGTCGCGATTATCCGGGCCTGTCGAATTCGCGCCGCATCACCTTTGAGTACGTGATGTTGAAGGGCGTCAACGATAGCCTCGATGATGCGCGCGCGCTGGTCAAACTGCTGGCAGGCATTCCGGCGAAGATCAACCTGATCCCGTTCAACCCATGGCCCGGCACCCGCTACGAGTGCTCGGAATGGGAAGACATCGAGAAGTTCGCCGATGTGGTGAACAAGGCGGGCTACGCCAGTCCGGTGCGCACACCGCGTGGTCGGGACATCCTCGCCGCCTGCGGGCAGCTAAAGTCCGAAAGCGTCAAGGTTCGCGCCAGCCAGCGTGCAGACCGGACCGTGCACTCGCCGGTTGAGGGTGATGCCGAACCTGAAGCCGCTGAGGACTAACCGATGGTCCTGGCAACAATCGGTCGGCTGATCATAGTGCCGCTGGCGTTTCTGTTCGCCCTGTTGGCGGCGAGCGCGGTGCTGTTTAGTCTCGGCCTGGAGCGCGTGACGGTGGCGATGAGCGGCCGCGACGGCGAGGAGGCAATTGGCACCGTGTTCGGCGTGCTGAAGTACGGTTGGATCCTCACGTCGGGCGTTACGCTGTTGCCCGCCTGCTTGATCATTTTGGCTGGCGAAATCGCGCGCATCCGCAGTGCGCTGTACTACATCGTTGGCGGTGGCGTTTCGATGGTCGCGATCCCGCTGCTAGCCCGCCTCGGTCCGCAAGCGGCAAGCAGCGGCGCCTCAATCTTCAGCTGGCAGGTATTCGCAACTGCAGGGTTTGTCGGTGGGCTGGTTTACTGGCTGATCGCTGGCAGACGGGCGTAACAAGAGATTTTTTACGCTTCACCATCATTTGCTATTGTAACTGATTAATTGCCACACCACGTGAGTAACAGACATGTCCACCAGGAGCCCGGCTGGGACGGTGGAAGTGCTCGATGGACCGCAGTTAAGCCGGGTGCCGTGAGACATGCCAGAACTCATTCTGGAGCATCGAACATGTCACGCATCACATTGCCACGCGAACATAAATCCTGGGAAGACTGGGCCATTTTCGCGCTCGGTGGGTCCCTGCTGCTGTCGCCGCTGATCGACAGTGCTTCGCTATCGCCTCTGGTTATTTCTAACCTTGTCATCGTGGGCTTCGCGGTTATGGCTGTGGCCGTATCCGAGTTGATGCTGCGGGAGACATGGGACACTCGGCTCATATTTGCACTTGGCGTGTGGATGATGCTGGCACCTCTCGTCATCGGTTATGCTGGGAAACTCGGGCTCTGGCACGGAGTGATCGGCGCACTTATTGCAGTGCTCGCCGCATTCGAGATGTGGCAGGACTTTGGCCGCAAGGAAATCTAACTTCAGCGGCTGAACTGACAGCCAAGGACCAGTCACGTCTCCGGAGCTTGGTTCGAGCATTAACGATGAGTGGCGAAACGTCGTTGTATTCTAGGCATCAACAGCGGTAAGCTCTAACCAAGCTGCAAGAAACCACTTCAATCACTTAACCCAAGCCACTGGGGGCGACGTATGTTCCGGGCAATGTTCCGCGTATTATTTGGCTTTATTCTCGCCTGCCTGGCTGCCGGGTTGACGAAGATGCTGTTTGCCTACGGGCCAGACCAAGTCCTGGACGGCAACCCTGACAAAATCAGCAAGTTCATCGATGGCGTGCTGTTCACCGCTACTCACTCGGCCGTGTTCGCTGCGCCATTTGCGTTCATCGCTACTGCCATTTCTGAATGGCAGGCGATCCGCAACTGGGCTTATCACGCTCTAGGCGGTCTCGCGATTGCCGTTGCTGGCTTTGTTGCTCAGATGTCGAGCGAACCGGCTGGTGCACCGTCGATCGTCAACAACTTTGCGCTGACGACGTTTCTGACCACTGGCTTCGTTGCCGGTCTCACCTACTGGCTGTTTGCTGGTCGGAGTGCAGGACACGCTGACCCCGCTCAGTTCGTCGCGAATAATCGCCCGGGCAGTGCAACGCAGACGCAAGCAAAGCGTCCAACGCCAGCAGCGCCGCCAGTGTCACGCAAGAACTGATCGTCAACACGCTCAGCGCTCGCAAATCAATGAAACCCGCGTCTCTCAGAGGCGCGGGTTTCATTCTGTTTTCGGCGGCTCAGCCCGCTTTGACCAACACGTGCTTCTTCTTGCCGAACGACAACTTAATCACACCGTCCTTCGTCAGATCTTTAGCCGACAGCAGAGCTTTTTCGTCGGTAACGGCGACATCGTTGATGCGCAATCCGCCGCCCTGAATTTGCCGTTTGGCGTCGCCGTTGGACTTGACCAGACCTGCGGTGACGAAGGCTGTTAAAACGCTGATGCCAGCTTTCAGATCATCGGCTTTCATCGTGATCGTCGGCAAATCGGTGGCGAGCGTTCCGGTTTCAAACGTCTTCAGCGCTGTTGCCGCAGCAGCCTCAGCTTTGTCGCGGCCATGAACGAGCGCCGTAGCCTCGGTTGCTAGAACCTTCTTTGCCTCGTTGATCTCGGCTCCGCTCAGGGCCTCTAGTCTGGCGATCTCGGCCATTGGTAGCTTCGTGAACAGCTTCAGGAACCGGCCGACATCGGCGTCTTCGGCGTTGCGCCAGTATTGCCAGTAATCGTAGGCCGATAGCATATCCTCGTTCAGCCAAACGGCACCGGCGACGGTTTTGCCCATTTTAGCACCCGACGACGTGGCGAGTAGAGGCGTCGTCAGTGCGTACAGCTGGTGCGTGCCCATGCGGCGGCCCAAATCGATGCCGGTGACGATGTTGCCCCATTGGTCCGATCCGCCCATTTGCAGATTGGAGCCGTGACGTCGCGCTAACTCGACGAAATCGTAGGCCTGGAGGATTTGATAGTTGAACTCGATGAACGTCATTTCTTGCGCGCGTTCGAGGCGGCTTTTCACGCTCTCCAGTGTCAGCATGCGATTGACCGAGAAGTGGCGGCCGATTTCGCGCAGCATCTCGATATAGTTGAGTTTCAGCAACCACTCGGCGTTGTCGGGCATGACGGCTTGCTTCGGGCCTGAGCCAAAGTTGAGGAACTTGGAGAAGACCTGCTTGATCCCATCCTTGTTGGTCTGGATCTGCTCGACCGTCAGCATCTTGCGGGTTTCGTCCTTGCCCGAAGGGTCGCCGACCATGGTCGTGCCACCGCCCATCAGCGCAATCGCCTTGTTCCCGGTCGCTTCGAGCCAGTGCAACATCATGATCTGAACAAGGCCGCCCGCATGTAGCGACGACGCGGTGCAATCAAAGCCAATGTAGCCGACGGCTTGACCCTTGGCCGCCAGCGCATCCAAACCGGGCATGTCTGAGCACTGGTGAATGAAGCCCCGTTCGGTGAGGATGCGCAGGAAATCGGATTTGGCGGCGTCGGTGCTGGTGGTCATGTGGCGGTTCAGCTGGCCGATGTCGGTCAGCGCCTCTGTTTCGTGCGAGCGATATGTGCGACACTGTGCACAGCCTCGGCGGCTTGCTGTGACGCGATGCGGCGGACCATGCACAGGATGACCCACAAGGGCAAGTTCAGACTAGGGCTAAGATTTGACGAACACTTGGAGCGCTCGCATGACAGATCGCAAACGCGCACTCGGACTGATGAGTGGCACCTCCATGGATGGCATCGATATCGCGTTGATCGAGACAGATGGTGTCGGTCATGTCTCCCGGATCGCATCGGCATCGACGGCTTACTCAGTCGAGTTCCGTAAGCAGCTGATCGATGCGGTGCAGCTTGCTCATGGCCTGACGGAGCGGACCCAGCGGCCTGGTCGCATGGGCCAGATCGAACGGTTGCTGACCGAGCAGCATGCGGCTGTGGTGCAGCGGTTCATGGGCCAGCATAGTTTGCAGCCGTCGGCCGTCGATGTGATCGGTTTTCATGGCCAGACCATCTTGCACCGGCCAGAGCAGCGCCTGACGGTGCAGCTTGGTGATGGACCGCTGCTGGCGGCGAAAACTGGCATCGACGTCGTCTACGATATGCGCGCTGCCGACTGCGCCGCTGGCGGGCAAGGCGCGCCGCTCGTGCCGGTGTACCATCGCGCTTTGGCGGCAAAACTGCCGCAGCGACCGCTCGCCATCCTCAACATTGGCGGCGTTGCAAACGTCACCTACATCGGCCGCGACGGCACGCTGCTGGCATTCGACACCGGCCCCGGTAGCGCGCTGCTGGATGACTGGATGCAGCGCCACACGGGCCAAGCCATGGATGACGATGGCGCGACAGCCGCAACGGGCACGGCCAGCGAAGACGTGATACGGTTCTATCTGAGCCAGTCATTTTTTGGCACGGCACCGCCGAAGTCATTGGATCGTAACGCGTTTCCAGTTGATCTGGTCGATCATCTATCGGTCGCTGATGGTGCTGCGACGCTGACGTCATTTACCGCCGCGGCAGTGGCACGGTCGCGCGAGCACATGCCGCACGAGCCGCAGCTGTGGGTCGTGTGTGGCGGCGGGCGGCGCAATCGCACGCTGATGAGCATGATTGCGGCGCGGGTTGAGAATGCGGTCGTTCCCGCCGAAGCTGTCGGCTTCGATGGCGACGCAACCGAGGCTGAGGCCTGGGCATATTTAGCGGTGCGTTCGTTGTCGGGTCTGCCGATCACGTTTCCGGGCACGACGGGTGTCGATCAGCCGATGACTGGAGGCGTGCTAGCTGAAGCGCGGAAATTGAAGACATGAGTGTGTTAATGCTTGAATGTTTAATTTTTGTTCTTTATATGTTTTCATCAGTGAGTTTGTAGTTCAGTGGGTGGGTCGTTACGATGACGGTGATGACACAGCAGATCCTATTTGATCGGACTCGCTACACCGACAAACTCCGTGAAAACGGCGTTGACGAGAAAACCGCGCGTGCCCACGGCGAGGCGTTGGACGGGGCATTACGTGAGGGCGTCGTTACGCAGACGTTTTTGAAGGAACAGTTGGGCATTATCGACGCAAAGTTCGACGGAAAGTTTCTGCAAGTCGACAAGCGTTTTGCTGAAGTGGATAAGCGTTTTGCTGACGTCGATAAGAGGTTTGGAGAGGTTAATAAGAGGTTCGATGAAGTTGACCGGCGGTTCGACAAGGTCGATGCGCGGATGGATAAGCTCGAAGCAAAAATCGATGCCGTCGAAGTACGCTTCGACGCCAAGCTGGATAAGCTTGAATCAAAGGTGATGACGGCAATTTTTGAGTCCAAGCAGCAGCTAACTTGGCTGATCGTCGGCGCTCTGATCGTGCAATTCGCCTCGCGTTTGATCAAGTGACACGACGCACAAAGGGGCGGCGGAATGACGGGGCGGAAAGTCGATACGGTTGTGTTTGATGTTGGCAACGTGCTGATCCGATGGGACGTGCACAATCTTTATCGCAAGATGTTCCCGAATGATGCGGCGATCAAACAGTTTCTCGACGAAACAGGTTTGATCACGCGCAATCACGAGTTCGATCGTGGCGAGCCTTTCGCTGATGGCATTGCTGATTTGACGCGGCGGTTCCCGCACTATGCCAAGCCGCTGGCGGCGTTCGATGCGCGCTGGGAGGAGTGCTTGGATGGGGCGATCAATGGCAACGTTGCGTTATTGCGGGAGTTTCGGGCGGCGGGCGTGCCCGTCCACGCCATCACCAACTTCAACCAACACAAGTTTCGCTATGCGCAGACGCTGTTTCCGTTCCTGACGGAGTTCGAGGAAATTGTGGTGTCTGGTGATGAACGCCTGATCAAGCCAGATCCGGCAATTTACAGCGTGCTGTTGGAGCGACGGAAGCTAGAGGCGGGGCAATGCGTGTTCATTGACGACAGCGGCGCAAACATCGAGGCGGCTCAGGCGCTGGGCTTTAAAACTGTGCACTTCGCCGAGGGCAATACGGATGCGCGGGCCGAATTCCGCGCCGTGGGTTTGCCAGTTTAAATGCGCGTCACGGCATGCAACAGGACATATTGAAATGGCTTGGGTCTATCTCGCTCTGGCGGGTCTTTTCGAGATCGGCTTCACGACCGCCTTTCGCTACATCGGTTCATCTTGGATCTCATGGGCCTCGCTGGCCTTTCTGATTTCAGCAACTCTCAGTCTGCAGTTCCTGAACCTGGCCATGCAGACCATACCGCTTGGCACTGCTTATGCGGTTTGGACCGGAATTGGCGCTGCCGGCACCGTGCTGATCGGCATCATGATGTTCAAGGAGCCAGCCGATGCGTTGCGGCTGTTTTTCCTGGCAACCCTGATCGGATCAATCCTAGGGCTGAAGCTGTCGTCACCAACTTGAGCACGGCGGTCAAAAAACAAAGGCCGGAACTGGGTTCCGGCCTCTTGTCACTCACTTGTTCTTCGACGTCTCTTTGGTCATCTCGATGGTCCGGCGGTCAACATATTCGCCGACCGACGCTTTCAGAGCGGCGAGCTTGTCCTCGCCTTCGAAGAAGTGGTTGGCGCCTGGGATGATCTGGTGCTCGATCTTGATGCCCTTCTGTGTCTTGGTCTTGGCGGCCATATCGGCAACCGAGGCTGACGGCACAACGCGGTCTTTCTCGCCATTCACAACCAAGCCGGACGATGGGCACGGGGCCAAGAACGAGAAGTCATAGAGGTTGGCGGGGGGGGCGACACACACGAAGGCATCGACTTCCGGGCGGCGCATCAGCAGCTGCATCGCGATCCAAGTGCCGAACGATACGCCAGCGATCCAACAGCGCTTCGATTCCGGCTTGGCGATCTGCAACCAGTCTAGCGCCGAGGCGGCATCCGAAAGTTCGCCTGGACCGTTGTCGAAGAACCCCTGACTGCGGCCGACGCCCCGGAAGTTAAAGCGCAGCACAGAGAAGCCACGCTCAGCGAAGGCGTAGTAAAGGTTATAGACCACCTGATTGTTCATCGTGCCGCCGAACTGCGGGTGCGGATGAAGAATCAGCGCAATCGGACTGTCAGCGGCGGCTTCGTGGTGATAGCGCGCTTCGAGGCGGCCGGAGGGGCCATTGATGATGAGTTCGGGCACGGGTGTCCTCAATTGGGTCGGGGGCCAGCAGCGGGTCTGGCTCGTTAAACTGGCGCGTTGGTTCCGCTCAAAGCTGCGACAAGCAGACGTGTCGGACATTGCCAACTAATCTTGACTTGGGCGCTCGGAATTCCCATAAGGTAATTTAGAACCATTCGAAACAAGCAGTCGTACTAAATGTGACTGCTAGTGTTGGGTGGTCCTTAGCACACTTGGTGGTTGGCATTGCAAGCACCACGCACGTGTCAAGGGTGATCGGGTCTGCGTTCGGATGTCTCAGTTTGTTGCCTAAGCTGGAGTTGGTCGCGTTGGAGTTGAACACACGAGGTCGGTATGCGGTGATGGCACTGGCGGATATCGCCAAGTTTGCAGGCAACGAACCCGTGTCACTCGCGGTTGTTGCTGAGCGCCAGCATCTGTCGGTCGCCTACCTCGAGCAGCTGTTCGTGGCGCTGCGTCGCGCCGGACTGGTCGACAGCATTCGCGGCCGTGCTGGTGGCTATAAATTGGCCCGTTCGGCTGGCGCAATCAACATCGCAGAAATTATGGCAGCCGTCGAAGAAGGCACGCGCATGACCCGTTGTCATGACGAACCGGGTGGGTGTGTCGGCGCGGAGCGCTGCTTGACGCATGACCTATGGTCGGCACTGGGCCGGAACATCCAGAGCTTTCTGGCCGGGATTACCTTGCAGGATGTGTTGGATGGTAAGCCGCTGATGCCGGTTGGCACATCAACAATACCGAAACTCGGCGCGGTTTCTGGCGGGGTGCCGCTATGACGTCGACGCCGCGCACCTATCTCGATTACAACGCGACCGCGCCACTGCGGCCTGAGGCACGCTCAGCGATGCTGGCGGCCATGGATGCGGTTGGCAACCCGTCGTCAGTGCATGCTGAAGGTCGCCGGGCTAGGGCTATCGTCGAAACTGCACGCGAGCAGGTGGCGGCGTTGGTCGGTGCCAAGCCGCTCGAAGTGGTGTTCACTAGTGGCGCCACTGAGGCCAACGCCTGGGTGATCAATGCCGGTGGCTGGGATACGATTTTCGCTTGTGACATCGAGCATGAGAGTGTGCGCACGCCTTTGGTCGAATGTGGCGCGCGGGTCGTCACCGTGCCCGTTGATGCGAATGGCGTTGCTCGGGTTGAAGCAATCGCCAGTAGTGTGCTGTGCGGCCCGGCTGTTGGCCGTTCGCTGGTGCTTCTGCAGGTCGCCAACAACGAGACCGGCGTGATCCAGCCGGTCGCCGATGTCGCGCATTTCGCCCGTGAACACGGGCTGATCATGCATACGGACGCGGTGCAAGCGGCTGGTCGGCTGCCTCTGGATATGGCCGCATTGGGCGTCGATACAATGAGCCTGTCCGCTCACAAGATTGGTGGTCCAAAAGGGATTGGCGCGCTGATCATCCGCGACGGTACGAAGCTTGCCAATTTGATCTCCGGTGGTGGCCAAGAGCGCCGTCGCCGTGCTGGCACTGAGAATGTCGTCGGAATCGCCGGTTTTGGTGCGGCGGCTGTTGCGGCGGTCAGCGAGTTAGCACAGATCGAGCGCGTGCGTGGTTTGCGTGACCGCCTGGAGCGTGAG
>JAYSVA010000185.1:0-3902 GCA_043718785.1 Hyphomicrobiaceae bacterium | reverse complement strand
AGAGCCGTATGCGGGAAAACCGCCCGTACGGTTCGGAGGGAGGGGTGGCGTCAAGCCATCCCTACCCCTATCGAGAATGTGGGGATTTGGCCTCGCATCCGCTCGGCCAAATCCCCGTCGGCAGAGATACTGTGGCCAAGATGTGTGAATCCCCTAGCCTCAAGGGGGAGGAGGAGAAAAACTGAAAGAGTCTGCGGTTTCGCTCGACGGTATCACCACCCCCCCTTTTTGCGCTCATGCCGAATGGCTGGCACCAAAGCCAGCGCCCCGATCAGCGGCAGCAGCGAGAACCAGCCGAAGGTGAGGGCCGTGCTGCCCTGCCACTTGGCGATCAGACCGAAGGTGGCGGGGGCCATAATTACGCCCATGAAGTTGAACATCATGATGCCGCCCGTGGCGATGCCGACCTTCGCCGGGCCGCTGATGCGCGCGGCTTCGGCCATGTAGAGGCCGTTCCAGCCAATGACGGTGCCGCCGAATGCGATCAGCACGGCAATGGTGGCGACGGGCGACCAGCCGGGCGTCATGGCTGCCGTGGCAAGCCCGCAAAGGGTGATCAGTATGCCGATACTGAGCAGAATGCGCAGGCCATGGCCGATGCGGTCGGCGAGCAAGCTCCAGCCGAGGCGTCCGATGACGCCTGCCGTCTGCATCGCCGTCACCACCAGTCCGGCATTGACCAGCGACCAGCCGAGTTCGGTGACCAGCAGCGTCACGGCGAAGGCGACGAGGCAGACCTGGAACCCGGCAAAGCAGAAGCCGGTGACGGCCATTGATCGCAGAACCGGATCACCGAAAATAACGCTCAAGCCCTTTAGGCCGCCATCCTGCAGGCGGGCTGCGGCATCGCGGTCGCTATCCCAGCGGTGGCGGCGGCGAAGTAGCGGCACGATCAGGGTCACGAGCAACAGGCTGCTCAGCAGCACCGCACCTTGCCAGCCGATGTACAGGCTAAGCCCCGGCAGCAAGGTGGCGGCGATAATGCCACCGAGAGGAACCCCCGCCTGCTTGATCGCAAATATGAGGTTACGTCGGCCGGGCGGCGCATAGCGCAGCAGCAGGTGCGAGGCGGCTGGATTGGTCAGGCCGTAGCTGAGGCCAATAATGACGGAGGCGATGCCGGTGATCATCAGGTTGCCGCTAGCCAGGCCGCAGACTCCGGTGGCGCACATGGCCATGGCAACCAAGCTTGCAGAGCCGGCCCCGTACCGCCGCACGATAACGCCCGCGTAGCTCGAGACCGAGGCGGCGGCCAGATAGATCACGCTCATCTGGTAGCCCACCCACTGCGGCGCAACGCCGAGTGTCACAGCAGCTTTGGGCGCAATGGTCGGCAACGCAAACACGGCATAGGTCGCCAACATTTGCACGGCGGTAATCAGCGCCAGCAGCGGGATCAGCGGCTCGCTTTGGGCCTCCGGTGCCGTCTGGACGGCCGGGGCGTGTTGGTCGAGCGTCGCGTCACGAGGAGGCAAGGTCAGGTCCGGCCGGTTGCAAAGGGTGCACCAGCGTTAGCCGCGTCGCACGCCCACCGCCAGCACCACCCCCGCCGCCTCACCCCCGCAAATTGCGCATGGCTGGCTCAACCCTGCGCCACGAGCCCGGCGGCAAAGCGTTTCCAATTCCGCACGTAGCTGGCGACGCCGGAGGCGATGCGGGCGGCGTCTTGGTCGGTGAGTTCACGCATGATTTTGCCGGGTGCGCCCATCACGACGGAGCGTGGCGGGATGACTTTGCCCTCGGGGATCAGTGCACCGGCACCGATCAGGCAGTCATCGCCGATCACCGCGCCGTTGAGAATGATCGCGCCGATGCCGATCAGCGAGCGTTGGCCGATGGTGCAACCGTGCAGCATCACCATGTGGCCGACGGTGCTGTCCGGGCCGATGGTCATGGGGAAGCCGGGATCCGTGTGCAGCACGCAGCCGTCCTGCACGTTCGAGCGCGCGCCGATGGTGATGCGCTCGTTATCGCCGCGGAGGACCGTGTTAAACCAGACGCTGGCGTCCGTGCCGATCTCGACATTGCCGAGCACCGTGGCGTTAGGCGCGACCCAGAAGGTGCCCGCGCCAGCTGTCTTCACGCCAGTTTTGTCGAGGCTGTACAGCGCCATGGCTCAAGCCTCGTCAAGGTCGATGTCGAGGATCGCCAGCTGGAACTGGTAGGACGTCTCGCCATCCTCTTCCTCGCGGTAGACCGGGGCCAGGTATTCGTCGCCGACGAACACTTCCGCCAGATCTTTCTTCTTGGCGTGCGCGACAACGCGGATTTTATCGTTGCCAAAGGTCTTGCGCAGGAATTTCTGCAGCTTCGGAACGTCGGTTTTGAGGTCGGCCATGGGGGGAGCTTTCGTGTGGGGGGAACGCGTTAGTCGATTATCAGCATGGCTTAGCGATTTTGCAACCTGCCGCAAGAGGCGGGGTCTCACGTTTTCCCAGGCTCATCTCGTTCCACCGTAACGGTTGTTCGGTTGCGAATGTGGGTGCGGGCCTGGTTTATGATTTGTGTCGTGAGGGCATGAGGTAGCAGACCATATGCAATACTGGTCGGATGGCCGCCAGGCGCAGGCCTTACATCCGGTCCTGGCCAGGAGAAGATGTTGAATTCATGAGTGACAATCCATTGCGGCTGATCGTCGAGCCCAAGGCGTTTGGCGGTCAGCGCGGGAATGGCAATCGCATGGTGCTTGGTATCAGGCGGTGAATGCGTGATGGCTGCGACGACGACGCGCGGAGGTCCATTCGTTTGAGCGACTGCCAGAACAATGGCGCAGGGACGATCCTTCCGCCCTTCGTCTTGGCCGCGTCTTTGTTCGTCCCGCCAGAGGTATGCATAGCGAATGACGAGCCCGGCCTGCGGGGCAGGAATGTCCACAGCGGTTACCGGTTTAGTTCGTGATCAAATGCCTTTGCCTCGTCAGAGACCGCCGCATGCTCAAGTGCCTGGACCATATCATTTGGGAGCTCATGCGCGAAAACGGCAATGCGATCATCCAACGCCTTTAGGCGAGCATATTCGTCGGCCGATAGCAGCACCACACTGTCGCGACCGTGCGATGTGACCGCAATGGCCCCGCGTTGCGCGAGCTCTTTGTAGCGGCCAAAATTGCGGGCGACTTCGGCGGCCGATGCTGTCGCGGCGAATGGAGTATCGTGTAGGGCTTTTGTCATGCAGCAAATATACGCATATTCTGCAACTTGCGCAAGTTGCGAAGCGTTTGCGTTAGGCAGCCCTGATTAGCGGTTTTGTGATCGCCCGCAAGAGCTCCAATGTCTCCGGAGCTATTTCCATGTCCTGATGCCCCGGCATCACCCGACCGTTGGCATACATGATGTCGCAAAGCTCGTTCAGGCTTTCGATGCCGAGCCATTCCATAGCCGCCGCATGGCCGATTTTGCCTTTCTCAAGTGCCTCAAGCAGATCGACAAGAGTGCGACCTTGGCCTCGCTCAAATTCGTTCATTTGAAGCTCCGTCGTAGCCAGACTGACTTGATTTTCTTGGTTCGTACGTCTCGTTCTATTGGCACCATTGCAGTCTTGCGGAGGGCGTCTATTCGAGCCATCAGTTCCTTCGCATCCGCCAGCAAACCTGCATCACCCAACGCTTTAAGCCATGCTTTAGTCGTTAGCAGGTGAACACCTTTGGCCCTCGCGACTTGAAGTTCCAACACATCCGGGTCTTCGAACAGTACCAAGGGCACAAAAATCGGGCTCTGCAGCCGGGCAATACGGCGAGCGTACTCGTCAACGGCTTGCTCGCCCAGGTTTTTGCTAGGGTATTTCGGGTCATTAGCCCGCAGCGCTTTGAAACCAGCCCCGGTTACGGTCGGCACAATGACGACCTGGTTCTGCAGCCGGTGTAGCGCTGCTGCTATTTTGCCATCGGGATCGTTGGCTTTTTT
>JAYSVA010000184.1:0-1770 GCA_043718785.1 Hyphomicrobiaceae bacterium | reverse complement strand
CGCCCGAACTCGACGAACGCTTGCCGCATCCTTGGGGCGTCGGCGTCCAGCAGCTTAATGACATCAAAGCCAACGGATGACAGCGTTTTTGCCATCAGCTCGGCGTCGGCGGTGGAATTGGGCAAGCGGCCCATCGCATATCCACTATTGCCGATGACGAGCGCCACGCGGGTTTCGGCCATCGTTGGCAGGATCGATAGCCATAGGCAGAAGGTGCCAATCAGGGCAGTCGCGCAGAACCTGCAGATGCGCCGGGGCCAATGGCCTGCGCGCCCGTTCAAATGCTCCGCATTGGCGTCCGTCGACACCATGTCAGTTGATTACCACCGCTAGAATTCTGGCTGATCACGTCGCCCTCGCGATACGTGATTCGCCGCCCTCGTGTGATGGCGAAATAGAGCGCTGAATGGGGCGGTACCGGGGCGGCGGCGCGAATTGCCACCGGAATTCGACAAGCTGTTGTCACGAAATCGGTATGGCTGTTGCTAAGCCGTTTTCGCTGGAATCGTAATGCCGTGGGCCAATGCGATTTCCTCGAAGCAGCCTTTGCAGGTGATGACAAAGGTCTCCGCCACTAGGTCGTCCGGGAAGAAGCCCTCGTCATCGCATTCCAGTTCGCAGGCATCGCAGTTGGCAACGAAGTCGCCCTCGTCCTCGCTCCAGTTGAAGCCCATGCTGGTATCGCCGTGCTCGGCCTCGATGAGGTGCGTGCACACCAGCGTTGACGGCTGCTGACCGTGGCCTTCGCAATCTATGAGGCCATTTTCCTCTGCGTCCTCAGCCACCGTCAGTCTCCTTGAATGTGAGGTCGAACAGCGAGCCTTGCGGGCCTGCACTGCTGGTAGCTTTAGCGGATCGCGCGGCAGGCGTACGTGGCTTCGTGAGCGGCGGCAGTGGCGGCAGTGGTGTTGCGCCGGTTTTGCCGGAGTCCGTCGAGGTGACGTTCGCCGCGATCCGGCCATCGCCGACTTCGACGTCGATAGCGCCGCCGACCACAACTTGCCCGACCGAGCGGACGGCACGACCTTCTGCGTCACGCACAAGGGCATAGCCGCGTCCGAGTACGCTCTTATAGCTCAGCGTCGTCAGCATTTGCGCCTGCGAGTCCAAGCGCTGCCGGCGGGCGATAATGTTGGTCGCCATCGCCTGAGTAGAGCGCGCCTGCAAGCCGACCAGCCGTTCAGCCCCGCGTGCTAAGCGCACCCGCAGCACCTCCGGATTGAGCCGCCCGCCGACCCGTTCCAGCCGTGCCCGACGCTGGCTGGCGGTGCGCGCCAAGCCGTCGGCGGCGCGGCGGGATAGGCTCTCCAGCCGGTCACGGGTGCGCTCCAGCCGGTTGGTCAGTAGGCGCGGATGCAGGCGGCCCGATACCCGGGCCAACCGCATGCCGTGTGCGCGGGTGTTGGCCAACAGCGCCCGGTCGAGCCGCATCGCCGCGCCATCGAAGCGCTGACGCGGCAGGGCGATCAGGTCCTCCAGGCGTGGCAGACCACGGCTGGCCGCCCGCAGCTCCGTGCGGCGTGAATCCAGCGTCCGGCGTACAGCGATGTTCAGCCGGTAGGCCTGGGATTCGGTCTGCTCGATCAGTTCGGAATACTTCGGCACTGCCCATTCGGCGGCTTTCGTGGGTGTCGGCGCGCGGGCATCGGAGACGAGGTCAATTAGCGTCCAGTCGGTTTCGTGGCCAACGGCGGAAATCAGCGGGATGGTGGAGGCCGCCGCCGCCCGCACGACGATTTCCTCGTTGAAGCCCCACAAGTCCTCAAGGCT
>JAYSVA010000183.1:0-8824 GCA_043718785.1 Hyphomicrobiaceae bacterium | reverse complement strand
GGAAGCGACACCCTCGTGGGGCAGAACACCGCCAATATCTCACGGCCCAAAGGGGCGGGGATAACTTTAGGCAGATAATTTGTGCGGGTGGTTAATGGTGGATCCCACAGCCGACCACATCGCGGCAGTTGGAGCGTCGTGTTAGCTAGGGCATGTGACCCGGAAAAGGTAATCGTTGCGACGAATCCCACGGGCTCTCCGAGTGATTGCTTGAATTCACCGGAACTGCGAAGGTTCGCGCCTTCGAATTTGCTTGAGGCACGCTTCCATGACAACGCCTGCTGATGTCTTTCCAGAGCTCGCCGAAGCTGATGCGCCAGCATCGGTTAGAGCCGTCTATGATGGACTTCGTGCCGGCGCGGCCTCGCCCATTGCTGCACTGATCTGGCGCCACATCGCGACGCATCCTGGCGTGCTTGAGGAGTGCTGGGCGTCGCTTGAGCCGCTATTTGCGAGCGGTCAACTGCCTGAGGCGGCTTGGCGCGTCGCGCGGGAGACAGCACCGCACACGCTGCTGCCACGCATCGAGCCGCGTGCGCAGCGGCTGCTCGGCATCACGCAGGACGACGCACTGACGATAGGAGCTGTGGCCGAGGCCTACAATCGCGCCAATCCCGTGAACCTTCTTGGAATTTTGACATTGCTCGCGCGCATTGCGAGAGACGACCACCCTGAGGCTGCTTCGTCTGTCGCCCGTGGTTCGCCGCCGCCCGCGATCACGCGCTCAATCCCACGCATGACCCCACCGGCTGAAATGAGCACAGACCTGCGCTGGCTGCTGAACGACCTCCGGTTCGGCGACCGCTCACAGCTCGATACTGTCGTGCCGAGCCTCTATCGACACCTGACGGATTGGCCTGCGTATCTGGCGGTCCTGCACATTGCGCTTGCGCCCCGCTTCGGCGACGGCACAGTTGGCACTTATGCAGCGCGCGTCGAACACGCGATGGCGATTGAGGCGGCAGCTCTAGCCCGTCAAATCCGATCAACGCCGAAACTTGCCGATATGGCGCAACTGCAGGCCACCATGCGCCGCTTCACCAGCGGCTTCATCCCAATGATGATCGTCGTTGGTCACGCAATTGCAGAGCAGTTAGACTAGCGCTCAGCCCTGTTCTCACCGCCCCTTCCGTCAGCACGTGAGCCACAACCGGCGTTACCACGACATCGGTTGTGTCGGCTGGTGTTAAGGGTGAAGCAGTGTCCAAAGGTGAAGCGCTGCCCCTACAAAATCCGCTTGCTCCCCTCTCACTCGCCCCGCAATGTCCGGCTGCACACACGCACGAGGGACGGGCCGCTATGCCGCTAGCTGTATTTACTGCGCCGCTGACGGCGGCGTTGGTGGGGATTGCGGGGGCGTTGGCTGTCGTGCTGGCGGCGGCTGAGGCGGTCGGCGCGACGAAGGCTGAAACCGTGTCGTGGGTGGCCGGACTTGGTTTCACGATGGCGCTGACCAGCGCGAGCTTAAGCTGGCGGTTCCGTATTCCGGTGATTACGGCGTGGTCGACGCCGGGTGCGGCGGTGATCGCGGCGACGCAGGGCATTGGCATCCAGGCGGCGGTCGGGGCGTTTCTGCTGGCCAACGTGTTGATTGTCGCGACAGCGGCGATCAAGCCGCTCGGACGCCTGATCGAGCGCATTCCACCGGCGATTGCGGCGGCGATGCTGGCGGGCGTGCTGGTCAAGTTCGTGATGGCGATGTTCGAGAGCGCGAAGACGTCGCCATGGCTGGTGCTGCCCCTAGTGGCGCTGTTCTTGGTGTTGCGGCGGGTGCACGGATCAAGCGCCATGCTGGTGGTGCTGGCGGCAGCGGTGATCCTGGCGGCGCAGAGCGGTAACTTCGTTGGGTTCGCCAGTCAGTTGCAGCCGACGGAGCTGGTGTGGATCTGGCCGGTGTTTGACCCGGCGGTGCTGATCGGGCTGGGCCTGCCGCTGTATCTGGTGACGATGGCGTCGCAAAACCTGCCGGGTGCAGCGGTAATCCGGGCGGCGGGCTATCAGGTGCCGTTTTCGGCCTGCCTGGGTGTGACCGGCGTGGCGTCGATCCTGGCCGCGCCGCTGACGGCGCACGGCACCAATCTAGCGGCGATTACGGCGGCGATTTGCGTCAGCCCGGATGCCCACCCGGATAAGGACAAGCGTTGGCAGACTGGGGTGATTTATGGCGTCATTTACACCGGCATCGCGCTGATGGCGGGGCCGCTGGTGTCGCTGTTCGCCGCAGTACCGGTGCCGTTGATGAAGACCGTGGCTGGGCTCGGCCTGATCGGGGCGCTGACCGGCGCTTTGGGGCAGGCACTGGGCGATGAGAAGACACGCTTCTGTGCCGTGTTGACGTTTGTCGTCACGGCGTCCGGCGTGGCGCTGGGCGGCATCGGCTCGGCGTTCTGGGGCTTGGTTGCAGGGTTGATGGCGTTGGCGCTGGAGGGCTGGAACCCGATGGCGAAACCGGTGCCGGTTTTGGCGGTTGCGGCCAAGCCAAAACGCAAAGGTAAGCGTTGACCGTAGGGCGGAAAAGCCCAATTGCGCCTTCCGCCGTGACCGGGCGACGTCGGTCAAATTCTGCCATCCGAACACGTGGAGAGACGGCGGAAGGCGCAAACGGGCTTTTCCGCCCTACAGCCTCACGCGACTTTCTTCGGCCCCCGGACGGCGTGGATGACTTCGGCCATGATGGAGACGGCGATTTCGGCGGGGGTTTGCGCGCCGATGTCGATGCCGATGGGGCATTTGATGCGGGCGATGTCGGCGGTGGTGAAGCCAGCGGCGAGCAGGCGCTCGGTGCGTTTGGCGTGGTTGCGTTGGCTGCCGAGGGCGCCGACGTAAAGATAGTCGGCCTTGAGTGCGATTTTCAGTGCTTCATCATCGATGTGGGCGACGTGGGCGACGACCACCAGCGCCGTATACGGGTCAATGCCGATGGTCGGCAGCACGTCTTGCGGCCAGGCGGTGTGCAGCGTCACGCCGTTGAACCGGTCAGCGGACGCAAACGCGGTGCGCGGGTCGACCACTTGCGCCTCGTAGTGGGCGAGGCGGGCAATCTCGCAGACCAGCTGGGCGATGTGCGTGGCACCAATGATGACGATGCGGGCGGGCGGCAGTAGTGCCTGGGTGAACAGGGGGCCGTCCGGTGTTTCCTTATAGGTGCTCTTGCCGGTGCGGAAGCGCTGGGCCAATTCAGCGGGCAGGTTTGGCGTGTCGCGCTGGAATAGGGTGCGCTGGCCAGTTTGTAGGTTGGTTTGGATGATCAGCCCGGTGCGTCGCGCTTGTGCGTCCACCATCGCCTTGATCAGGGCGGATCCGGCATCGCCAGTGAGGCGTTCGATATACACCTTGACCTGGCCGCCGCAGGGCAGGCCGACGCTCCAGGCGGTTTCGTCCTCAACGCCGAAGCTGAGCGTCTGCGGTTTGCCGTCCTCCAGCACGCTGGCGGCGGTCGTGATCACCTCGCCCTCGATGCAACCGCCCGATACCGAGCCCTGGAACTGGCCGTCTGCCGCGACCGCCATTTGCCCGCCGACCGGCACTGGGGCTGAACCCCATGTATCCACAACTGTCAGCAGTGCCACCCGACCATCACGGGCAAGCCATTTGCCCGCCGCCGTCAGCGTGTCGATCACGGCCTTGTCGTCGAGGGATACAGTCGGCTCACTCATCACAGTCTCCGGTAGGAAAGGCGTGCTTGAGTGTTCCTTAGCAAACTCAGACGCTATTGCACACAACGTTAGACGACTAAGGTTCCATCTGAGCTGACTTGCAGCCGGGCCGTCGTCTCGGCATAGTGCGGAAAAATTCAACGTTATTGGGAGCTCCCGGATGTCCGAAAAAATCTACGCCGTTCCAGCCGAATGGGCTGCCCGCGCGCACATCGACGAGCGCAAGTACAACGAAATGTATAAGCGTTCAGTCGAGAACCCGACGGAATTCTGGGGCGAAGCGGGCAAGCGCCTGGACTGGATCAAGCCGTACACCAAAGTGAACAACACCACGTTTGAGCCCGGCAAAGTCTCGATCAAGTGGTATGAGGACGGCATCCTCAACGTCTCCGCCAACTGCATCGACCGGCACCTGAAAACGCGCGCTGATCAGGTGGCGATTATCTGGGAGGGCGATGACCCCACCCAAGACGAGAAAATCACCTACCGCCAGCTGCACGAGCGGGTGTGCAAATTCGCCAACGTCATGAAGGCCAACGGCGTCAAGAAGGGCGACCGCGTTACCATCTATCTGCCGATGATCCCGGAAGCGGCGTATGCCATGCTCGCCTCGGCCCGCATCGGTGCCGTTCATTCGGTGGTGTTCGGTGGGTTCTCGCCGGAAGCGCTGGCCAGCCGCATCAACGACGCTGACAGCAAGTTTGTCATCACCTCAGACGAAGGTCTGCGCGGCGGCAAACCAGTCCCGCTGAAAAAGAACACCGATACGGCGCTGGCCAAGTGCAAGGGTGACGAGAAGGTGCTGGTCGTTCGCCGCACCGGCAATCCCGTGCCGATGGTGGCTGGCCGCGACATCTGGCTGCATGAGGAGCTGGTGAAGGTCGACGCCAACTGTGCGCCCGAGCCGATGAACGCGGAAGATCCGCTGTTCATCCTGTATACCTCCGGTTCGACAGGCACGCCCAAAGGCGTGCTGCATACGTCTGGCGGTTACCTGACCTACGCGGCGATGACGCATCAGTACGTGTTCGACTACCATGACGGTGATGTCTATTGGTGCACGGCGGATGTGGGCTGGGTCACCGGCCACAGCTACATTCTGTATGGGCCGCTCGCCAACGGCGCGACCACCTTGATGTTTGAGGGCATCCCGACCTACCCAACGGCGTCACGTATGTGGCACGTCATCGACAAATGGGACGTCAATATTTTCTACACCGCCCCAACCGCCATCCGCGCGCTGATGGGTCAAGGCGACGACTTCGTCAAACGCACCGACCGCTCGTCGCTGCGCCTGCTTGGTTCGGTTGGTGAGCCGATCAACCCGGAAGCCTGGGAATGGTATCACCGCGTCGTCGGTGATGGCCGCTGCCCGATTGTCGACACGTGGTGGCAGACTGAAACCGGCGGCATTCTGATCACGCCATTGCCGGGTGCGACGAAGCTGAAACCGGGTTCGGCGACACGGCCGTTCTTCGGCATCAAGCCGGCGCTGCTCGACGATAAAGGCGCGGTGCTCGAAGGGGCGGCCTCCGGCAATCTTGTGATCACCGACAGCTGGCCCGGCCAGTTGCGCTCTGTGTACAAAGACCACGAGCGCTTCATGCAGACCTACTTCTCGGCCTATCCCGGCAGCTTCTTCACCGGCGACGGCTGCCGCCGCGATGCTGACGGCTACTACTGGATCACGGGGCGCGTTGATGACGTCATCAACGTTTCCGGCCATCGTCTCGGCACCGCCGAAATCGAGAGCGCGCTGGTCTCGCACAACAAAGTGGCTGAAGCTGCCGTCGTCGGCTACCCGCACGACCTCAAGGGCCAAGGCATCTACTGCTACGTCACCCTGAAGAATGGCATGGTGCCAACGCCGGAGCTGAAAGCGGAGTTGGTCGCCCACGTCCGCAAGGAGATCGGCCCCATCGCCTCGCCCGATCAGCTGCAGTTCTCACCGGGCCTGCCAAAGACGCGTTCGGGCAAGATCATGCGCCGGATTTTGCGGAAGATCGCGGAGGACGATTTCGGGTCGTTGGGCGATACGTCCACGCTCGCCGAACCAGCCGTGGTCGATGACCTGATCGCGAACCGGCAGAACAAGAAGGCTGGTTGAGTCAAACAGCTTGTTTATGAGATTGGCGGCCATTTGCGTCGGCCGCCAATCATGTAGCGTTTAATTTTCCGCGTGTGTGTCCAGCGCCGGAAGACACTTTTTGATGCTGTTCCCGTCGTAGATGCACTCCAGGATTTTGAATGCTTCGTGTTCAGCAATTTTGCCTGCGCTCCACTTAACGACGCAGAGCGCAGCCGCCACACGGCTCTTGGTTTTTAGGCACTCAGTGATGCCAGTGAAATCCCAATTGCGGCTAGGGCGGATAGATGCGGCATTCACTACCTCGCCTCCGGTCAAACTGCCTAGATATACAGCCATAGCTAGTGCTAACATGTTCTTCATCTGGTTCCTCCACGGAGCCGGACGGTCAGGATGTCCGTCGCTGAGCAAAGCTAATTCTTGGCCCACACAGGTTCACGGGTAGACTCAGGGGGAAACTCATGGCTCGGGATGGGGGTGGCTTGGTCCAAGACGCGAGAGACGCGTTTGGGCAACGGCTCAAAATGCATCATGAGCAAGGAACGCGTCCTGGCGAAAACAAGCGATGGTTGGTGAAAGAGTTCGCGGAGGTGTGCGGCTTTACAGACGATCAGGTAAAGTCATGGCGCCAGGGAAAGGGCACGCCCAATAAAGCAGATTTAGACGAAATTCTTCTCGCTTTAGGCAAAAACGCTGCGGACATGTGCCCTCTTTGGGATCTCGTACAGGAGATCAAGTCCCACAATCGAAGTGTTGGTGCGGAGAAGCGAACTGAGACGCTAGTTCAGGGGAAACGAGACGTCGTTGCACTCGCTGAAGCGCAAATGTTAGTGATTGATAATCAGCACGTTTATCTTTCGATGTTTGATATCGGGCCAGACGAGGATCTGGGGCGGTTCATTGAGCGACCGGCCGACTATTTTATACGGCGAATGTTCTTCTATGGCTGCATTGCTCAAAGCGTCTCGTTTCAGTGGTCGGCCGTAGTAAAGAGTAAGCTTGCTCATAATCTTTACTACCAGTTTAAGCTTGCATTTAGAGAAAATGAGGCAGGCGAAGGTTTTCCGATTTTTCGTTGCAATGAATCGAGTAGTGGGCCAACTCTTCAGGACGCAGTGGCTCAACGAAAAGATTTTGTTCAGAACGATTTGGGTAATTCAGAGCGGCTCCTTTATAATTTGTGCGACTCAGTAAAAATCGCCAAAATGCTTGATCGCGATAAGTTTCCACTCAGTAAACCGACTGGTTCCGTTGCGAAAACGATATCAGCAGAGTTGCGTAAAATTGTTCGGAGAGAATTTAGGTGCTCAGATAACGTCAGGAGAGTAATAACTGAAGAGTCTCATCCTGGTAATTTTCAAACCTATCGGTTGTTGAATGCTGTTCAAAAAGAGGTCGGTCCCGATGGCCTGGACCCGTTCTCTGGGAAATTTGGAGTAATCGTTCGTAATATATATAATAGAGCGAATGGGTTAGTTTCCAATGGGGCTCAGACTGAGCAAGAATTTTATTGGCAAGAAGGAAACGTAAATAGGTTTTGTGATATACTTGGTGTGAATATGCTCTTTGAGCATGCAACCACTCCTGTCCTCGTTAACCCTCATAATAATATCTGTGCTGATTTATTTGCGGTTCGGCAGAACCAAAGTGTTCAGATCATCAGAAAGGCGTACTTTTCCTGTCGTGATCAGCGGGAAATGTTCCAATTTTTAGATTGTTTGAAACGCGAGGCTCGAAAGCACCCAATTAAGAGATTCGACTGCTGTCGCAAGCGTTGGGATGCTCTGGTTGCTTGCCTCGACGATCGCAAGACGCGGTAGGGTGCATTAGCCCTCTTGCGCAATGCACAGAGGCTGGGTGGTGGCGATCAGGGACGGCGAACGGCGCTTGAGGCTGGTGCATTGCGCAAATGGGCTAATGCACCCTACATCCGAGCGGGTCACATCAAGTAATTGGCGCTGGGTTGAACAGGGTTAGGGCGTTGTGGATGCCCCATTGGTCGGACCAGGGCTTTACCCGTCCGCTGGCCACATCCAAAATCAGGTGGAACAACTTCTCGCCGGTTTCTTCGATGCTGGCATCCCCGTTGGCGATCGGCCCGGCGTCGAAGTCGATCAGATCGTGCCAGCGTTCGGCTAGTTCGCTGCGGGTGGCGACTTTGATCACCGGGGCGGCGGCCAGGCCGTAGGGCGTACCGCGTCCCGTCGTGAACACCTGCAACGTCATGCCAGCTGCCAACTGCAGCGTACCGCAGACGAAATCACTGGCGGGCGTGGCGGCGAAAATCATGCCTTTGGTGGTCACGCGCTCCCCAGGTGCGAGCACGCCCGCAATCGGGCTGGAGCCGGACTTGACGATGGAGCCAAGCGCCTTTTCGACGATGTTGGCGAGGCCGCCCTTCTTGTTGCCGGGCGTGGTGTTGGCGGCGCGGTCGACGCCGCCCTGCTCGAGGTAATCATCGTACCACTGCATCTCGCGGATCAGGTCGCGGGCAACGGCCTCGGTCGTGCATCTGGGCGTCAGCAGGTGGATGCCGTCGCGCACTTCTGTGACCTCGGAGAACAGCGCCGTGCCGCCCGCCCGCACCAGCATGTCGGCGGCGTGGCCGAGGGCCGGGTTGGCGGTGACGCCGGAAAACGCGTCCGAGCCGCCGCACTGCATGCCGAGCACGAGGTCAGACGCCGGACAGGTTTCACGGCGGCGCCGGTTGAGGATTTTTAAGCGCGCTTCGGCCTGCGCGACAATGCCGTCAACGATGGCACCAAAGCCCTGGAACGTCTCATCCTGCATACGGACAACACCGGTGCCTGACGCTGTGCCCGCTTGGTTGAAGTTAGGGGGCAGCAGTCGCTCAGGCACCAGCTTCTCGCAGCCCAATCCGACCACCAGCACTTCGCCGCCAAAATTCGGATTGCGGGCGATGTTCTGCAGCGTGCGGATCGGGATGTTGCTGAGCGGCGCGTCGATCGCGACGCCGCAGCCGTAGGCGTGGGTCAGCACCACGCAATCGTCGACGTGCGGGTACTTCGGCAGCAGCTCGGCCTTGATCCGCTTCAGCGCGAACTCGACGGTGCCGGCCACG
>JAYSVA010000182.1:0-8841 GCA_043718785.1 Hyphomicrobiaceae bacterium | reverse complement strand
GCCAGTAGGCGGGAAGGGCGGAGCCGTCGCGGTCGCCCCAGCCGTCCTTCGAGGCGTCGTCGAAGATCGCCAGCGTGCGCTCAGCCAGCGGCAATGAGGCACCGCGCGATTTGGCTTCCGCGACCATAGTGCGCAGATCTTTGCGGATGCTGTCGACGTCGAAGGCGGGCGGAATGGGCGCTCCACCCGATAGGGCGGCAGCAATAGCAGGTCCACGCACTTTCAGAATGTTGGCGCCGCCTGAGGTGTCGGAGAACAGTTCCATCAACGCCGTGGTGTCGAGGCCGAGGTGGCGGCACAGCGTGTAGGCTTCGCCGATGGCCTGATAGGCGACGAGCAGTGGCAGGTTGATGGCGAGCTTCATGCTGGCACCGGCACCGACCGGGCCGACATGCTCGACGCGGCGGCACAGCTGATCGAGCAACGGTTTGATGCGCGCGACATCAGGGGCATCACCGCCAACGAGACCGATCAGCTTACCCTGACGTGCCGGACCGGTTGTGCCGCCGACGGGGCATTCGACGAAGGCGGCACCTGCTGCCCGCACCTTGGCGGCAAGGGCCACTTCTTCGTGCGGCTGCACCGTGCTCATATCCAGCACCATGCGGCCACGCAGGTCAGCGGCGAGCACCCCTTGCGGGCCATCAAAAATGGCGTTCTGCGCTTCGGCATTGGTGACAATGGTGATAATGGTATCGACCCGGCCAGCCAGCTCAGCGGGCGACGCCGCCAGCGTCGCGCCTGCCGCCGTCAGTGGTGCAGTTTTCTCGATCGTGCGGTTCCACACCACCACCTCGTGGCCAACCTCCATGAGGCGTAACCCCATCGCCGCGCCCATCCGGCCTAGCCCAGCAATGCCAATCCGCATACCGCTTCTCCTACGCGCTCATGTCGCGCGTTGTCCCTAGCACCGGAAATGGGCCGCTGCCAACGGTGGGGGCTATCCCGTAGGGCGCAAAAGCCCTCTTGCGCCTTGCGCCGCGCCACTTGCTCCGACCATCGTTGGAATGTCAAAAATGACGCCGGCAGATTATTTGCTCAACAGCCAAACAGCGCGGTCGACAAGCGGAGTGAAGCAGCGCGGTCATCGCCCAGTCGCGGCGCAAGGCGCAATTGGGCTTTTGCGCCCTACGGGTTTGCAGCATCACCTTTTCTGATGCCGTACAGCACGCTTTGTTATTTTCGCGGTTACCGGGCAACACTTAGGTTGCCAACTTCCACGCGGCAACCGGTGTCCTATCATGGCTGATCAGACCTTCCGGCAAAAAGTTCACAGTGAGGTGCGTGATGGCATGCGCATCGACTGGAATGTGCCGATCACGGCGAATGACGGGTTGGTGCTGCGGGCGGATGTGTTCCGGCCGGTCGATAATAAGCCGTGCCCGGTGCTGCTGACGTATGGCCCGTATGCCAAGGCGCTGGCGTTTCAGGATGGCTATCCGAGCGCCTGGAACCGGATGGCTGAGAAGCACCCGGATGTGACGGCGGGCTCCTCCAACCTCTATCAGAACTGGGAAGTCGTTGACCCCGAGAAGTGGGTGCCACACGGCTACGCCTGCGTGCGCGTCGATAGTCGCGGCTGTGGCGCGTCGCCCGGATTCATCGATCATTTCTCAGCCCGCGAGAGCCAGGACTTCTACGACTGCATCGAGTGGGCGGGCGTGCAGCCGTGGTCCACCGGCAAAGTCGGGCTGAACGGCGTCTCCTATTTCGGCATCAACCAATGGCAGGTCGCCAGCCTGCAGCCGCCCCATCTTGCCGCCATGTGCATCTGGGAAGGCGCCGCCGACTGGTACCGCGACATGACCCACCACGGCGGCATCGTCTCGACGTTCTGGGCCAACTGGTACGACATGCAGGTGAAAATCGTGCAGCATGGCGCCGGCGAACGCGGTCGCCGTAGCCGCGCCACCGGCGAGCTGGTGTGCGGGCCGGATAGTCTGACGGAAGCGCAGCTGGCCGCCAACCGCTGCGATTTCGGCGCAGATATCCGCAGTCATCCGCTCGACGACGATTATCATAAGGTCCGCTCGGCACAGTGGGACAAGATCACCGTGCCGTTCCTGACGGCGGCGAACTGGGGCGGCCAGGGCCTGCATCCGCGCGGCAATTTCGAGGGGTTCTTCCGGGCGGCATCGACGCACAAGTTCCTCGAAGCGCACGGCATCGAGCACTGGACGCACTTCTACACAGACTACGGCCGTGAGCTGCAGCGCCGGTTTTTTGACTGCTACCTAAAGGGCGATACTGCCGCCTGGGCCGACCAGCCGCGCGTGCTGGTGCAGGTGCGGCACACGGATAAATTTGTGCCGCGCAACGACACGACATGGCCGCTCGCCAACACGCAATGGACCAAGCTTTATCTACAGCCAACAGATTGCTCCCTCCGCCCAGACGGCGGAACCGGGGCCACCGACGTCCTACCAGAATCTTGGGTCGGGACGCCGACGAAGAGCTTTGACGCGACTGGTGAGGGGGTCACGTTCGTCACAGCGCCACTCGCACAACAGACCGAACTGACAGGTCCCAGCGCGGCGAAGCTCTTCGTCTCATCCTCCACTCCTGACGCCGACATCTTCCTGGTGCTGCGCATCTTCTCCGCCGACCTGAAGGAGATCGTGTTCCAAGGCGCCATCGACCCGCACACGCCCGTCGGCCAGGGCTGGCTGCGCGCCTCGCACCGCAAGCTCGATCCGGCGCTGACCAAGCCGTTCCGCCCGTATCACACGCACGATGAGAAGCAGCCGCTGAAGCCCGGCGTGCCAGTTGAACTGGATGTTGAGATTTGGCCGACGTCGATTGTTGTGCCCGCCGGTTACCGCATCGGGCTCACTGTGCGCGGCAAGGATTACGAATACGGCGGCGGCACCGGCGGCAAGCTGTCGAACTTCAAGAACGAACTGAAAGGCTGCGGCCCGTTCCTGCACGACGATCCCCTCGACCGCCCGGCTGCGCTGTTCAACGGCACCACGACGCTGCATTTCGGCGACGACCAGCGGCCGTACCTGTTGCTGCCGGTAATACCGTAGGGCGCACCCCCCCCCCTTGCGCCTTGCGCCGCGACCGGGCGAGAACGGCGCAGCACAGAAACACCTCCACCACGAGCACTCCCATGCGCCTCCTTGTTCTTCCCTGTGACGGTATCGGCCCTGAAATCGTCAAGGCGGCCATCGAAGTGACCGAGGCAGCGAGCCAGCGGTTCAAGCTTGGCCTCACCTATGACTACGAGGATGTCGGCTTCACCAGCTTGAAAAAGCACGGCACGACGATGCGGCAGGAGGTGCTGGACCGCGCCAAAAGCTACGCCGGCGTCGTGCTCGGCACCCAGTCGCATGCCGATTACCCACCACCGGAAAAGGGCGGCCGCAACATCTCGGCCAGCTTCCGCGTCGGCATGGATCTGTTCGCCAACGTCCGCCCTGCCCGCACCCGGCCGTTCGTCAAAACCAACATGCCGGAGGGCCGGACGATGGACCTCGTGATCATGCGCGAGGCGACGGAAGGTTTCTACGCCGACCGCAACATGACGCGCGGCTCCGGCGAGTGCATGCCAAGCCCCGACATGGCGCTGGCGACGCGCAAGATCACCCGGCACTGCAGCGAGCGCATCGCCCGCGCCTCGTTCGAACTGGCGATGAAGCGGCGAAAAAAGGTGACGGCGATCCACAAAGCCAACTGCTTTCTAATGACGGATGGGTTGTTCCTCGAAGCCGTCCGCGATGTCCACAAGGAGTTCCCGGAGGTCACGCTGGATGACATGCTGGTCGACGCCTCAACCGCCCACATCGTCCGCAATCCGGAAAAGTTTGACGTGCTGTGCTGCACCAACTTCTTCGGCGATATCCTGTCGGATCTGGCCAGCGAACTGTCCGGCAGCCTCGGCCTTGCGGGTTCGATGAACGCCAGCGCCACGCATTGTTGTGCCCAGGCCCAGCACGGCTCAGCACCCGACATCGCGGGGAAGAACGTCGCCAATCCAACGGCGATGATCCTATCCAACGCCATGCTGCTGAACTGGATGGGCACCCGCCACAACAACCCCGCCTTCCACCAAGCCGCCGCCGCGATGGAAGCCGCCGTCGATACGGTGCTCGCCGATCCAGCCGCCCGCACGCCCGACCTCGGCGGCAAGTCCGGCACCGATGCGTTCGGCAAACGCGTCGCAGCGGTGGTGGTGGGGAAGTGAGCCGAACTGTTTCCGGCCTCACGCCACTCGACTTGCCCTCCCGGGCTTCACCCGCACCCCGAATGACTTCATCTTCCCACATTCATTCTACTTTGCCAGCCGCTTCGAGACTTCCTGCAGCAAAGCCATCATCGCCTGCTGGCCAGCCTCCTGCTTAACCATCCTTCCGTCGAGCTTTCCCAAGCGCGTGTCGACAAGCGCTTCGAGCTTATCCATCCCCCCCTCGAGACTACCCATCCGTCCCTCGAGATCGCCCATCCGTCCGTCGATACTGCCAATCCGTCCGTCGAGCCCATCAACCTTGGCGACCACGGCGGTCATCTGGCGGCTTTGCTCAAGCATATGGCGGGTCAGGCCCGCCCGCATGTCGCGCATGTCGGTGGTCAGCGTGTTGAGCCGCCGCTCGACCTGGATCAGCCGTGCCGTGTTATCGGCCAGCGCCACCCGATGGGCGTCGGTTTCGGTCACAAACCGCTCAAACCGGGTGTTGATCAGACTCGGAAAATCCCAAACGATGGTTTCAAGTTCGGTCAGCCGTTTTTCATCCGTTTCAATCATTGCGACCATCCTGTGCACTGCAATCAGTGTATACACCACCATCACATTCCGCAACCGTTTTCTGTTTGTTCTTGAATGTTTTTCTCAATCCACATTTTGACGCCGAGTCGCAGACCACCTATGGTCACTGCAAACAGACGGCAGAGGACCATAGCGAGATGCGCATTGTTGTTCATGGACAAGAGGCCTTCGGCAAGGCTGTTCTAGAGAAGCTACTTGAACGAAAAGAGAATGTTGTTGCGGTGGTCTGTGCCCCCGATAAGGAGGGCCGACCGCAGGATCCGTGCGCCGTATTTGCCCGCGAGAAAGGCCTGCCCGTGCACCAGCCCAAAAGCTGGAAGACGCCGGAAGCTTTGGAACTGATGAAATCGTTCAAGCCGGACCTGTGCGTCATGGCTTACGTGACGCTGTTTGTGCCACAGCCGGTGATCGATGCGCCGACCAAGGGCACCATCCAATATCACCCGTCACTGCTGCCGCTGCATCGCGGGCCGTCGTCAATCAACTGGCCGATTGCCTGGGGTTCGAAACAAACCGGCCTCAGCATTTTCTGGCCGGATGAAGGGCTCGATGAGGGCCCGATCCTGATGCAGAAGACTGTCGACATTGGCCCGGATGAGTCGCTCGGCGATGTCTACTTCAAGAAGCTGTTCCCGCTCGGCGTCGATGCGATGATGGAGTCGGTCGATCTGGTGCGGGCCGGCAAAGCCCCGCGCGTCGCCCAGGATCACAGCAAAAAGACTTATGAGAGCTGGTTTAAAAAGGCCGACGCCCAGATCGACTGGTCGAAACCGGTTGGCGATGTTTACAACCTGATCCGCGCCGCTAATCCAGCTCCCGGTGCCTGGGGCATGCTGAAAGGTGCCGAAATCCAGGTGTTCGATGCCGCTAAGGTTGCGGGGGCCGGATTTGCCGGTGAGATCGTCAATATCGGTGCGGACGGGATCACGGTCGCCGGTAAGGACGGCCGCATCTTAATCAAACGGCTGCGTGCCGCTGGCGGCCCCAAAATACCTGCAGCGGAATACGCGGCGTCAGCTGGATTGCTGGTCGGCGACACATTCGACACCTATGTTCCGGCACCTCCTCCCGCAAAGAAACCAGCAGCGGCCGTCGCTACAGCCTCACCGCTTACCAACTCACCCGCCACCCCTGGAGCTCAATCCGTGTCATCAGCTAAAGTTGTCCGTTCCGATATCGAAATCGCCCGCGACGCGAAAATGAAGCCGATTGCCGAAGTCGGCGCGAAGATCAAAATTCCGGCCGATGCGCTGCTACAGTACGGCCCGACCAAGGCGAAGATTTCGTTCGACTTCATCAACTCGGTGAAGGGCAACAAGGATGGCAAGTTGATCCTGGTCACCGCCATCAACCCGACGCCTGCGGGCGAAGGTAAAACCACGACAACGGTCGGCCTCGGCGATGGCCTGAACCGCATCGGCAAGCGGGCGATGAGCTGCCTGCGTGAGCCCTCACTCGGCCCGTGCTTCGGTGTCAAGGGCGGGGCGGCCGGCGGCGGCTACGCCCAGGTGGTGCCGATGGAAGACATCAACCTCCACTTCACCGGTGATTTCCACGCCATCACCTCCGCCCACAATCTGTTATCGGCGTTGATCGACAACCACATCTATTGGGGCAACGCCCTCGGCATCGACAGCCGCCGCATCGCTTGGCGGCGCGTGACGGACATGAACGACCGGGCACTGCGCTCGATCACCAACTCGCTCGGTGGAGCCGCCAACGGCTTTCCGCGCGAAGACGGCTTTGACATCACGGTGGCATCCGAGATCATGGCGATCTTCTGCCTTGCCACGGACCTGAAGGATCTGGAGCGCCGGATCAGCAAAATCGTCGTTGCCTACAAGCGCGACAAAACCCCGATTTACGCCAGCCAGCTCAATGCGCCCGGCGCCATGACGGTGCTGCTGAAAGATGCGCTGATGCCGAACCTGGTGCAGACGCTGGAGAACAATCCGGTGTTCATCCATGGCGGCCCGTTCGCCAACATCGCCCACGGCTGCAACTCGGTGCTGGCCACCCAGACCGCGCTGAAACTGTGCGATTACGTCGTCACGGAAGCCGGGTTTGGCGCTGATCTCGGGGCCGAGAAATTCTTCGACATCAAATGCCGCAAGGCCGGACTGAAGCCATCCGCGACCGTCATCGTCGCCACCATCCGCGCGTTAAAAATGCACGGCGGCGTCGTCAAGGACGGCCTCAAAGTCGAGAACGTCGAGGCGGTTGCCAAAGGCTGCGACAACCTCAAGCGTCACATCGAGAACATGCGCAAGTTTGGCGTCCAGCCGATTGTCGCGATCAACAAGTTCATCACCGACACCGACGCTGAAATCGCCGCCGTTAAGGCCGCCGCCGAAAGCATGGGCGCGAAAGCGTTCCTGTGCACCCACTGGGCCGATGGTGGGGCTGGCATTGAGGACCTCGCCCGGCATGTGGTGGACGTTTGCGAGAAGGTCGACGTCAACGCCTTCAAGCCGCTGTATCCGGACAGCATGCCGTTACGCGACAAGGTCAAAACCATCGTCACCGAGATCTATCATGGCGCTGACATCAACTGCGATCCATCGGTTGAAACCAGGTTCAAGGAGCTAGAAGCAGCAGGTTACGGCCACCTGCCTGTCTGCATGGCAAAGACCCAGTACTCGTTCTCGACCGATCCGGCCAAGCGCGGCGCACCGACCGGTCATATCGTACCGGTCCGTGAACTGCGCCTGTCCGCCGGTGCCGAGTTCATCGTCGTCGTCACCGGCGACGTCATGACCATGCCCGGCCTGCCCAAGATCCCAAGCGCCGACGTCATCCGCCTGAACGACGCCGGCCAGATCGAAGGCCTGTTCTAAATCGGGTCCAGGGACTAGTCCCTGGTCAGGAGAGCGCGAGAGGCAAAATGCCTCTCGCAATCGCCGACAGGCGAAAGGAACCACCATGAACCGCATTATCGACCTGCGCTCGGACACGGTCACGCGCCCGACACCCGGTATGCAAGCCGCGATGGCCGCCGCAGATGTCGGCGACGATGTCTGGGGCGACGATCCCACCGCCAACCGACTGCAAGACATGTTTGCCGAGCGGACAGGCAAAGAGGCCGCACTGTTTTTTCCGTCGGGGACGCAGAGCAATCTGGCGGCGCTGATGGCGCATTGCGAGCGCGGCGACGAGTACATCGTCGGCAACTGGGCCCATACCTACCGATGGGAGGGCGGCGGCGCGGCGGTGCTCGGCTCAATCCAGCCGCAGCCCATCGAACATGAAGCCGACGGCACGCTACCGCTGGCCAAGATCGCGGCTTCAGTGAAGCCGCACGGGCCCGGCATGGGGGCGCATTATCCGCGCACCAAACTGCTGGCACTGGAGAACACCTGGGGGGGGCGAGTGCTGCCCGCCACCTACGTCGCAGAAGCGGCCAAACTCGCGCGCGCACATGGGCTGAGCGTGCATCTGGATGGCGCGCGCGCGTTCAATGCCGCCGTGGCGACGGGGACAACGATTGCTGATGTATGCCGGCCGTTCGACACGGTGTCGCTGTGCACCTCGAAGGGGCTCGGTGCGCCGGTCGGTGCGATGTTGGTCGGCAACAAGGATCTGCTCGAAAAAGCTTACCGCTGGCGCAAGGTGCTGGGCGGCGGGATGCGCCAAATCGGCGGCATCGCGGCTGGCTCCATTTACGCGCTGGAACACCACGTCGATCGCCTCGCCGAGGACCACGACAACGCACATGTGCTGGCCAAGGGGCTGAGCAACATTTCGCCGTTGAAGGTGACATCCGTCGCTACCAATATGATCTTCTGCGATGTTCCCGAGGCGCACACCAAACCATTGTCGCAGTTTTTGGCCGGCAAAGGCATGCTGGTGCCGACCAACAAAGCGCTCCGCCTCGTCACGCATCTCGACGTGACCCGCGCCGACGTCAACCGGTTTGTGGACGCGGTGGGTGACTACTTCAAAACGCATTGATTCAAAGCGTTTTGAGTCACAGCGAGTTAATCGGGTAGGAGGCGGGATTGCTCCCGCCGTCCTCCCACACCACCGTGCGTAGGGTTCCCTACACGGCGGTTCCTGTTGGTCTCCGCTTTGCGGTC
>JAYSVA010000181.1:0-8855 GCA_043718785.1 Hyphomicrobiaceae bacterium | reverse complement strand
ATTTCCAGAATGACGCCTACTTTGCGTACACAGATAACGAATCCATTGATGTTCGCATCGCCAACCACTATCAATCCCGCGCTGATCTCAAAGACGTGCCACTGAAGAGCCTGCACATCGGCGGTGGCGCACATTCGGATGCGGATCAAGTCGGTGTTGGTGCCCGATTCATTTCGTTCCGCAAGCGCATGGCCGGCGATACCCGCTATGGCAACGCCATCGAGCCGATCCAAGACGCGGGGCGCGTCTATGATCTGCTGATCGAGACGGCGGCACGCGCCTGCCTCACGCAATCCAATCAGCCGCGCGGCGATACGGCGAAGATCAATGAGATTTTGGCCCGCCGGTCGAGCGTGCTGGATTTCATTATCGCCGACGTCAAGGATGCTAAGCGCCGGTTCGGTATGGACACGGAGCACGCCCACAAACTTGATGGGTTGCTCGAAAGCTGGAGTGAGTCTGAGAAATCAGCGCGCAAGATTGCCGCCGGTCAGGAAACGTCGGCCACCATAGCCAAGGCCTGCCCGGCCATGGTGCGGCCGACGGCGAACGGCGCCAACAAACACAACCTCGATCAGCTGTCGCCGGTCCACGACCAGATGATCAGCATGATCAAGTTTGCGTTCGAGCTCGATCTGACGCGGGTCGTGGCCTTCACCCTGTCCGGCGGATCGAGCGGACAGACCTGGCCGAGCCGTGGCGTTCATGCGGCTCACCACACGCTTGAGCATAACGGCGATGTCGCGAGCCTAGTGAAGCTCGACACATACTACTCCGAGAAATTTGCAGGTATGCTGACGGCATTGAAGTCGATCGACGACGGCGGCGGCAAAACGGCGCTCTACAACAGCTCCGTGCTGCTCGGCATGGAGTGCTGGAGCAATAGTTCCAGCGGCCACTACCTGACCAACATCCCGTTTGTGTTTGCCGGTCAGGGCGGTGGCAAATTCCAAACGGGACGCATCGTCAATGCCGGTGGGCGCAATAACAACGACTTGCACGTCTCTTGCCTTAATGCGGCGGGCGTCCAAACCAATAGTTTCGGTTTGGAAAGCCTCTGCAAAGGGCCGATTATCTAAATTCGAGGAAAACGTTATGGCCTCACGAGTGAAACCGCGCCGGACGGCTGTTCTGGCCTTGAGCGTAGCGGCCCTGCTGGCTGTGGCGCCGCAGCTTGGCGCGCAGACGCCTGCTGCAGCAACGCCGTCTCAAGCTGATCAGCAGTTTCAAAAGACTGATCCGGCGTTGTTCAGTGTCGCCAAGCAATACTTCCCAAGTGACGACAACGGTGTCCCGACCAAGCGGATTTTTCGCCTGACGCGAGAGCAGATCGACGCCTCGGCCGCGTTACTGTTGTCTGACTACAAACCGCCGTCGATCAAGACATTTATGCCGAAAGACCCGCTGCAGACGAACTACGAATTCGCTGAGATTTTGAATTTCAATCCGGCCAATGTTGGCGGCCTCTCTGGTTGGGTCAGCAGCATCACGGCACGGGTGCTGAAAAACCCGAATGGTGTCGTCAACTGCGCTGCCGGGGCCGCTGCTGATTGCCCTAAGGCCGCAGTGCAGGCGTTCGTGACCAGAGCATTTCGCGGCGACGTCAGCGAAGCGAGACTCGCGCAGATCGTTGAGTTCTACCTGAAAGGCGTGCGTAGCGTTGGTGCTAATCAGGCAGCTGCCGATCTGGTTGAAGTCGTTCTCAAGTCACCGAATTTCTTGTTTCGCAGCGAGCTCGACGTCAACCGCGCAGGCCGGTTGGCACCGGCCCAGTTGTTGCAAGCTGTGACCTACACGGCGACCGATGCGCCGCCGGAAAAGCTCAACCTCCAATCAGGGCTCGCCAATCAATATCTGCGCACTGGCCAGGAAGCGTACGCGACAATTAGCGAGATCGTTCGCTCACCAGCCGCGCGCGAGAAGTTGATCCGGTTCTTCACCGCGTGGCTGGAAATCAAGGACCCCGGCGATTTCACGATCTCGCAGGCTGTGTTCCCCGAGTTCGATGCGAAAATGAGCGCAGCGATGCTGGATGAGACCCAGCAGTTCCTGCGCACCCAGCTGAACAAGCCGTCGCCGACCCTGAGAGATTTAACGCAGACGACGCCGGTCCTTGCGTCAGCGAAGCCCGGTAATCCGTCGCAGCGGATGGGGGTGCTGTCGCTACCAGCCGTGATCGCCTCGCATTCTGGCCCGACCAACACCCGGCCAATCAAGCGCGGGGTGTTCTGGGCCCGCAAAGTCATGTGCATGGAGCTCGAGCCGCCGCCGCCGGGCACCAGCACGGATGTGAAGGAGACGCCGGGCATGACCGAGCGTCAGCGCATCGAGGAAGTGACGAAAGGCAAGGCGTGTGCCGGCTGCCACAAGATCATCAATCCGTTCGCGTTCTTCCAGGAGAATTACGATGCGCTGGGCCGTTGGCGGACAGTCGATAACGGCTCGCCGATTAACGCCAGCATCATGATTGATTTCCTCGACGAAGATCCGGTGCAGACCAACGGCCCCGTCGACGGCATCAAAACGCTGACCGATTCGATGATGTTCAAGCAGTGCTTCGTCCGGCAGATGTTCCGCTTCTATATGGGTCGGAAAGAAGAGGCGTCGGATGATCCGCTACTGCGCCGGATGTTTTTCGAATTCGCCCACAAGGACAAGCAGGACATTCTTTGGGCCGTGCAGACGCTGACCTCGTCAGACCGGATCGTAAAGCGGCAATAGGCCGTGCGAATACCGTCGAACCAAACCGACGATCTCTCATTTTTTCGCTTCCCCGGAATCAGATCAGCGCTTGCGCTGTTCTGATGTCCGGGGCCTTTCCCGGCGCCGTTGGGCTAAATCTTGCCCCACATTCGGCTGGAAAGATCCCGGACATCCGGATCGAGCTTCGCTCGAAACGGATTCCGGGAAAGCGGGAGGATGGTTTTTTTGCTAGAGGCAAATGATCAACGGATAAGCTCGCTGGTGCGCTCGTCTGAATGCAGCATCGTCGACGCGTTTGCGATCAATAAGACAGTGCCTTAAGCGGCATCAGCGGATGCGCTGTTTCCAGCGGTTGGTGGTGTGGCACTTGGAGCAGTCTGGGCGGCGGCCGCTGTGGTTGTCGTCCTTCTCGTGGCACGACAGGCAGGTGCGTGCGACCGTGTTCTGGCGCGTCGCTGGCAGCGGTTTGTTGTGGCACGAGGCGCACTCGATCTTCAGATGTTTGCCCGTCAACCCAAACCCGGTTTCGATCTCACTGTGCGAGAATTCGCCAGTCTGCTGTTTGGCTTTGAACGCGGCAAACATCTCGTCGAGCGAGCTTGGTTTGAGCGCCCCTATGTTGCCACCTAGCCCCATGGGTGGCTCGATGCGGCGCGGCTCGGTGACTGGCACAGGAACCGGCGCAGGCATGAATGCGGGCTTCGGCTCGGGCGCTTTGATTTCAGCTGTTTTACCCCCTTCGACGGCAGCCATCTGGGTTGGCGGCCGCACGAGGGGACGCCGCGCCAGTTGTGGGGCCGGAGCGATGAGGGCGTCGTTCGCTGGTTTCGATGCCGTATCTGCCACGGGTCGGGTCGCCAAAATCGGCCGTTTGAGAATGCGGATCGGCGAACTCGCCGGACTTGATAGCTCGGTTTGCTCAGGCACAACTGCCGCAGCCTTTGCGACAGGCTGATCAACTTGCGGCTTCGCAACCGATGTTGGCTGATCGGTCCGTGCTTCCGCAACGACAGCGACACCTGCTTGGTCCGCTTCCGTCATAGCGGGTTCGCCACGATCCCACACGGCAATCACATGCAAAATTACCGCAACGATCATGATCAGGAACACTGGCATGTGCAGCAGCCGCCAGCGCGACCATAACTGCTCAGAAACCGATTGGCTGGCTGCTGCGCGGGCAATGCCGAAGTAGGCCCGCAAATGCTGGCCGACCACCGAACGGAACTGTTGGAACACGGGCGCGGTGTCGCCGCGTGAGCGGGCAGCGTCGACCACCAGGCCTGAGACATCGCTGGCGATCTCGCGGCGGTGCCGTTCCAGCCGCAGTCGCGCTCTGACTGATGCCATAAGACCTTGACGTGGCGTCAGTAGTTCGGTTTCGAACGCCTCGAATTTGGCGATCAGCAAGTCTTTGCGCGCTTGAAACTGCACGGTGTCAGGGATAACGGCCAACACCGCATTTCGGTGCGTCTGCGCCTGCTGGCGGCTGTTGTAGAAGTTGGCACTGACCCGGGCATAGACGAAGTAGCCAATAATGCCGCTGACCGCGACCAGCAGCATGGTCCACAGCGCCACGTTGGCGTTCAAGCTGCCGTGCCCGAAGTTGCTATGATAGAGGATCAGCACCGGTCCGGCGATGCCGAGCAGGATGTGCAGATGAAACCAGCCGCCGACGCTGCCAACACCGCGCCGGTTGGCGAGCACTTTGCGAACCGGGTAGAGCAGCAGCAAGCCCAGCATCGTTGTGCCGCCGACGCCGAGCCAGAAGCGTACGCCGCTGCCGAACTGGATGTCCTGCAGTTCCAGCTGCAACGCCGCCAGATACGTGTTGAGCTCACCCAGCCCCCAAGCGCTCAGCACTGCCTTATCGAGCCCGGCTCTCAGCGCCATCCCGGGAATGAGGATAACCGCTGCGAGGAACAGATACAGCAGCACCGTCCGATTGTGGATTCCGGGCTGTGCCGCCTTCGCCTGTGCCGCAGCAGGCGCAGTTGTGCGAACCTGGTCGTGGCTCAAAGCATCGTGGCTGGTGGATAGTGTTGGCAAATCGGAACCTATCGAAAGATCAATCTACGAACCGCTCGGTGAGCCAAAAACGCGGCAAAAAAGCGGACCGCAGATCGTTTCTAAACTCAGTTGATGAAACCTTAGTTAGCGATGCGTACATTTTTGTGTTGCATTGAGACGGCGCGGGAGCCGGTGATGTCGGCAGCGCAGCATCCACCGCCTCGAAACTGCCGCAGTATTTTGACCACCTGCAACCATGCTCGATTCAATCTTCAATTTCGGTTCCGGAACGGGCCCCGCGTTCGGCTACGCCACCTATGGGCTGGCGCTCGTCGGCCTGTGGCTGACGTTTGGTGCCAGCCGTTGGTATCGCGAGCGCAAGGCGACGGGGCGTCAGCAGCGCGCCCTCGAAGCGGGCAGCAGTGAGCCGGTGTCGCTGCACCCGGTGATCGATCCCGCGCGCTGTGTCGGCTGTAGTGCCTGCACCAACGCCTGTCCTGAGGGCAAAATCATCGGCATGATCGGTGGCAAGGCGCAGTTGCTCGACCCCGGTTCGTGCATCGGCCACGGTGCCTGCAAGACAAGCTGTCCCGTCGATGCCATCGAGCTGGTGTTCGGCACGGCCCGGCGTGGCGTTGATATTCCCGTCGTCAGCTCGCAATTTGAGTCGAACGTGCCGGGCTTGTTCATCGCCGGCGAACTTGGCGGCATGGGTCTCATCGCCAACGCCGTTGAGCAAGGCCGCCAGGCGATGGACGCGATTGCCCGGCACGAAAAAATCGGCACCCCGGATGTGTTCGATGTCGTCATTGTTGGCGGCGGTCCAGCTGGCATTGCCGCGACACTGGCCGCTAAGGAAAAGCAACTGCGCTACCTGACCTTCGAACAGGACAGTTTTGGCGGCACCGTCGCTCGCTATCCGCGCGGCAAGCTGGTGATGACCCGGACCGCGCATTTGCCGCTTTACGGCAAAGTCAGACTGCGCCGTGTCCGCAAGGAGCGGTTGCTGGCGCTGTGGCAGAAGGTGGTGCAGCAGACCGGCGTCGAGATCCAGAATGGCGTCAAAGTCGAACGGATCATTCCGGAGCCTTTCGGATTCGAGGTGACCACATCGAACGGCATCTGCCGAACCGCGACGGTGCTTCTGGCGACAGGGCGGCGCGGTTCGCCCCGTCGGCTCGGAGTGCCCGGTGAGGAGCTGTCCAAGGTGGTCTATAGTCTCGATGATCCAGCGCAGTACCAGGGCCAGCGTGTGCTGGTGGTCGGCGGCGGCGATAGCGCCCTGGAAGCGGCGGTGTCGGTGAGCCGTCAGCCCGGCACCCAAGTGACGCTATCGTATCGTGGCAGCAGTTTCGACCGTGCCAAACCGGCCAATCGCCGTCGGATCGAGGATGCGATGCGAACCGGCACCATCAAGGTGGTGTTTGGCTCGCAAGTGAGGTCCATTCTGGCCGATGCGGTTATCATCGATGTTTCGGGATATCAGCAATCGGTGCGCAACGACGCAGTGATTGTCTGCGCTGGTGGCGTGTTGCCGACCGCCTTCCTGGCCGAGATTGGGGTTCTGGTCGAAACCAAGTTCGGCACACCGATGCGCACCAATGCCTGAGAGACCTGTGTCTCGTTCGCATTATGCGCATAGTTGTTTGGTTCTGATGGGGCCGAGCGCAAACATTGCTTGCCTGTTGTCCCAATCTCTCCCAATTTGCGGCGTTAGGGTGCGTCACACTCATTGCTGGTCTATTCCGACCATTTCCTAAACGACAGGCACGCTTCGGCCCATGGCAGCCGCTTCTCAGCTGACGAAATCCGGCACCAACGCTCCGGCGCGGGTCGCGAGCGCGCGCCCGATCGTGATGGATGCGGAAACGCGCGCGAAATCCTTTGGGCAAGCCCGTCGACACACAGTATTCGTCAAGCTGATGCGGCGGCTGTTGCCGGTTATCTGTATCGGCCTCGTGGTCGGTTACGGACTATCCGCAAAGATGAAGTTCAAGGTCGGCAGTGGCGAGTTTAATCCCGGCGAGTTTGAGTTCGACACCACGAACTTGACGATGAAGAACCCAAAGTACGACGGGTTCGGCAAAGACGGCAGCAAGTATCACATCGAGTCGGCCAGTGCGCAGCAAGACCTCAAGCGCAGAGGGCCGATCCTTTTGAACGAAATTGACGGTGTGTTCACGCAGGTCAATGACAACAAGATCAAGATCAAAGCGACCAGCGGCGTTTACGACCAGAAAGCGGACACGCTTGAGCTGAAGGACAAAATTAACATCGACGGCGACGACGGCATGACCGCGCGCCTGACACAGGCGACCATCACGATCAAAGAGCACAAGATCGTCTCATCGCAGCCGGTCGAGATTCAGATGGCAGCGGGGAAAATCAGCGGCCAGACCATGGTGCTGTTGCAGCAGAAACGCGAGATTTACTTCGACGGTGGCGTGACCGCCAGTTTGCGACCGGAGCCTAAGGCGGCGAAAGACCCGTCGGTTCAGGCCGCTGCCACCAGCAAAACCGGCCCGAGTCTGATGGGTAACTCAGATGCCCCCGTCAATATCGCCGCGAAGTCGCTGAAGGTGGACGATAACGCTAAAACCGCGACGTTCAGCACGGGCGTGGTCGCGAAACAGGGTGCAGCCACCTTGGAGACCAACGAACTCGAAGCCTTCTATGATGGCCAGCCGATTGCGGTTGCCGGAGGTGCCTCGGCAACACCCGCAGCGGCCGACGCGAACAAAGGCAAACTCAAACGCCTCGTTTCGAAGGGCGATGTGGTGCTGACTCAAGGCGCAGACCGCGTCACCAGCAACGGCGCTGAATTCGATGCCGTAACCGAAAAAGCCGTGCTGATCGGTAACGTGGTGATGGTATCGGCCGAGCGCCGTGCCAGTAGCGACCGCGCCGATCTCGACACGAAAACCGAAGCCGCGATTCTGACCGGCAATGTCGTGATTTCGTCAGGGACCGATCAGCAAGCGAAGAGTGATCGCGCCGACCTCAACAACAAAGCTGAAACCGTGCTCCTCACCGGCAACGTCGTTGTCGATCAGGGGCGCAACCGGTTGCAAGGGCGTCGCTTGGCTGCCGACCGCAAAGCCGGCAACATGACGTTAAGCGCTCCGGCTGAGCCTGGCGTGTCGGCTGGCCGCATTTCCGCGCGTTTCTATCAGAACGAGGCAGCATCGGGCAAAACTGCCGCGAAGAAGACCGCAGACGCGCCTCAAGCGGCAGGCGGCGGATGGTCATTCCGCACTGATCCTGGCGCGCCGATCGACATCACCTCAGAGCTTCTGAACGTTGTCGACAAGAACCACACCGCAACATTCAGCGGCACTGTGCACGCGGTGCAGGGCGAATTCACGATCAAGACTCCTGAACTGGTTGCGACGTACAGCGGTCAGGCAGCGCTGGCTGGAGCACCCAAGACGTCGACGAGTGCAGGAGTTCCAGCCGCCGCACCTGCTGGCGGCGCTCAGCTCGTGAAGATCCGGGCCAACGGCAAGGTTGAGGTGACATCGGCAAACAATCGATCCGCGACTGGCGACTGGGCCGAGTTCGACGTCAAAGCCAACCGCGTGACGATTGGGGCGCTACCCGGCAAGCACGCGGAATTGAGAGATGGGAAGACGGTTGGGACTTGCGAAAAGGTCAACATCGATATGGTGACGGGAGTCGCGGGTTGCGAGCAAGAGGCTCGTTCTGCGAGCTCCGTTGTGCAGCGCCAGAACCCTGAATTCCGCCCGGGACAGTTGCCTGATCTGATTACCGACGCTGCATCGAAGGCAAAGTCAGTGGTTCCAGCCTTTGGCGGCGATCCTGCAGCGTGTCCACCTGGGCGACAGTGCTTGAAGGCCTTCCCGCAGGATGCCAGCGGCAGTGCGAAGGGCCCGCAGCCGAAGGGTGGCTTGCCTTGGGCCACAACTCCCGCCAAACCTACGCCATAACCGGCGCCTATGCCGCTGCAATGACCACGAACGCCGCCGAATTCGTCACAGGACCACAAACCACGTGAAACTGTTCTCATTCGGCCGCAAGGCGCCTGCTGATAACGAGCACTCTGTCCCGGCTGCGGTATCTGCATCTGCAACTCAGCCTTACGCCGCTGACGGCTGGTTGACAGCGCATGAGGTGCGCAAGTCGTA
>JAYSVA010000019.1:0-4779 GCA_043718785.1 Hyphomicrobiaceae bacterium | reverse complement strand
CTGCTTTTCTCGGTGTTTGCCGCCTGGAAGGCCGCAAATCTGCTGGATGCTAACAACCGGCTGCTTGCGACTGTCACAGGGGCCGCCTGCGCTATCGCCGGTCCGCTACTGATCGGCGACGCGATCACAACCGCACTCGCCGGTCATGAAGCGTTTAAGGGAAGTCTATCAAGCACCCTGGGCTCCACCTCAATGCAGCTGACCCAAGTCGGGTCGCGCCTTGCCTTCGCGTTGATCGGCGTACTCGCCTGGTGCGGGATCGAGCGCAGCTAGCTCCTACTTGCGGGCCGAGGCGGCGCTGCCGTCAACTTTCGCAACGCCTGATCACGATCCGTGCTATGTGGGATGCAGCACATAGGATCAGATCATGTCGATCATTGAGACCGTCTACGAAAAACTGAAGTTGGCACCACCGGAAGTGACCCAGCAGGTACTCGATTTTCTGGAGTTCCTGGAGTCGCGGCGTCAGCCGCGCACGGACAAATCGTCTCCGTCGTGGGACGACCTGATAGGTTCGCTTGCCAATGCAGAAGCCTTTGCCGGTGACCCCGTCGAAATTCAACGGCAGCTCCGTGCTGAATGGGACCGATGACTCGCGGGGCTTCCTTCTTGAGCACGCGACTATCGATCTGCGGCGCAACAATCGCATGAAGCTGCCGGAAGCGATCATAGTGGCAACGGCACCGCTTGCGCAAAGTGCGGCGCAAGCGGCTGCCCCTCACCCTCGGCTTGAACTGCCTGAGCGGCAGTTCAGCCTACACCCTCTCCCCGCAAATGGGCGGGGAGAGGGAAAAAAGAAGCGCTTCACTTCCCCTCTCCCCGTTGCTCTGCACTTGCAACGGCGAGAGGGTGTAGGTCGCCTCGGGCGAAAGCCCGATGCGACCGGGGGTGAGGGGCAGAAACGGGCTTAGTTTAACTGCTCTGCGATGGCAGCACTTGCAGGCTGAACCCGGTGGCGGTACGTCGGTCCCTGATCGCGAGGACCCCATCATGCCGCCGAAAAAATCCGCACCGAAGACGCAAGCTCCGCCCCCTCAAGACGCCCTGGACGGCCTGATCCAGTTCCTCGACTTGGAGCCACTGGAGCGAAACCTGTATCGTGGCGTCGGCCCAAAAGAGGGGTGGCAGCGGGTGTATGGCGGGCTGGTATTGGCGCAAGCGCTGGCGGCGGCATCACGGACGGTTGATAGCGACCGGCTTGCGCATTCGTTGCATGGCTATTTCCTGCTGGCGGGCGATCCGCAAGCCCCCATCGTCTATGATGTCGAGCGGATCCGCGATGGCGGCAGCTTCACGACCCGGCGGGTGAAGGCGATCCAACATGGCGCGTGCATGTTCACGATGAGTGTATCGTACCACAAGCACGAGGTCGGCTACGACCACCAGTCGACGATGCCGGATGTGCCAATGCCAGAAGATCTGCCCAGCGACACCGAGTTGCAGGAGCAGCTTATCGCGCACCTGCCCGCCAATATGAAATCCTACTGGACGCGGCCGCGCCCTATCGAAATGCGGCCGCTCGACATCTCGCGCTACCTGAAGCGTGAGAAGGCCGAGCCGAAACAGGCCTGCTGGATGCGCGCCAACGGCCGCCTGCCGGATGATCCGCAGTTGCACCAGATCGTGCTGGCCTACGCCTCGGATTTCACGCTGCTGGATACCGCCCTGATCGCCCATGGCAAACTGGCCTTTGACCAGGATATTCAGCTCGCCAGCCTCGATCATGCGATGTGGATGCACCGGCCATTCCGCGCCGACGACTGGCTGCTGTATGTGCAGGATAGCCCGTCGGCCTGTGGTTCACGCGGCTTCAGTCGCGGCAGCGTCTACACGCGCGACGGCGTGCTGGTGGCATCGGCCACCCAGGAAGGTCTGATGCGCAAACGCGAGACCAAGTTCAAGCTCAGCTGATGCATAGATCAAAAAATAGGCAGCTACGCATCGATGCCTAAAATATAATCAAATAACACTTTTCGAACTTCGAGTAAACACTGTCGAATTATTATTTTATTCAGCAAAATCAATCAATTAAACGCACATACAGGAGTTGGCATGGTTCTTGGTTAGCCTTTCGTTAATTGAGGCAAACCAAGGGCAAAAAACCATGAAATTGATCACGGCCATCATCAAGCCGTTCAAACTAGACGAAGTGCGCGCGGCGCTGACCGATCTCGGACTTCAGGGCATGACCGTCACCGAAGTCAAAGGTTACGGCCGCCAGAAAGGCCACACGGAAATCTACCGTGGTGCCGAATATGCGGTGAGCTTCTTGCCGAAGATCAAGATCGACGTGGTGGTCCCATCCGACATGGTCGACAAGACCATCGACGGCATCAGCAAAGCCGCCAAAACCGGCCAAATCGGCGACGGTAAGATCTTCGTGTCGACCATCGAGCACACCGTCCGCATCCGCACCGGCGAGACCGACGACACCGCGCTGTAATCTTTTTCAGCATCCAAAAACATCACAACATTCGACGATTTGGGGGACTTTCTGATGATCCGTGACTTACGCAGCTTAGCGCTGCCGGGCATGATGGGGCTCACGGCAGCGGTAGCGCTTGCTGGCCCTGCATTCGCCGCCGCACCCGTGCCTAACAAAGGCGACACCGCCTGGATGCTCATCTCAACGGCACTCGTGCTGTTGATGACAGTTCCCGGTCTCGCGCTGTTCTATGGCGGCCTCGTGCGCACCAAGAACATGCTGTCCATGCTGATGCAGGTGTTCGCCATCGTCTGCATCGTTGCTTTGATCTACGTGACCTACGGCTATTCGATGTCGTTTACCGGCAACGGCAACGGCGCGCTGAACGCCTTCACCGGCGGCCTGTCGAAGGCCTTCCTGATGGGCGTGACGCCAGAAAGCACCGTCGCCACCTTCTCGAATGGCGTCGTCATTCCGGAATATGTCTACATCGCCTTCCAGATGACGTTTGCCTGCATCACACCTGCGCTGATCGTCGGCGCTTTTGCCGAACGGATGAAGTTCTCAGCCCTCATCGTCTTTACGGTGCTGTGGGTCACCATCGTCTACTTCCCCGTCGCTCACATGGTCTGGTATTGGGCCGGCCCGGACCTCATCGCTGAAGCCGCCAAGAAAGTCGCCGCCGCCTCAGGCGATGAAGCTAAAAAGCTCGCACAAGCTGCCCTCGACGCCGTCAATTCAGACGCTGGCTACATCTTCCAGCTCGGCGGCATCGACTTCGCAGGCGGCACAGTTGTGCACATCAACGCCGGTATCGCGGGCATCGTTGGCGCCCTCATGCTTGGCAAGCGCGTCGGTTATGGCCGCGAAATCATGGCACCGCACTCGCTGCCGTTCACAATGGTCGGCGCCGCCCTGCTGTGGGTTGGCTGGTTCGGCTTCAACGCGGGCTCCAACCTCGAAGCTAACGGCACGGCAGCACTTGCCATGGTCAACACATTCGTTGCCGCAGCTGCTGCTGCAGTGTCATGGATGTTTGCTGAGTGGATTTTGAAGGGCAAGCCGTCGCTGCTCGGCATCGTCTCTGGTGCTGTTGCTGGCCTCGTCGCCATTACACCAGCATCGGGCTTTGCCGGTCCGATGGGCTCCATCGTGCTCGGCCTGGGCGTCGGCGTGATCTGCTTCTTCTTCTGCACCACCTTCAAGAACGCCCTGGGCTATGACGACAGCCTCGACGTGTTCGGCGTGCACTGCATCGGCGGCATCGTTGGTGCCCTCGCCACCGGCATTCTGGTGGCACCGGCACTCGGTGGTACGGGCATCCTGGACTATGAATCAAAGCCTGGCGAAAGCGTCGTCGCTGCGTTCGTGATGAGTGCGCAGTTGGCGAAGCAGTTCAAAGCGGTGATCATCACCGTGCTGTGGTCCGGCATCGTCTCGGCGATCCTCTACAAGCTGATCGATGTCACCATCGGCCTGCGTCTGCCGGTTGATCAGGAACGCGAAGGCCTCGACATCGTCGATCACGGCGAGCGCGCTTACAACAACTGAGCGTACTCGACCTGACAGACCATTGGCCCGCGGGATCACGTTTCCCGCGGGCTTTGCTTTGCGGTCCGCGCCCGTACAAGATGCCGGACGAACCAAAGTACAGCACCGCCAGCCACCACCAGCAATAACTGCCACGCAACGGCCATACTGAGCACGCCGCCCGCGTCCTCAAGCTTGGTCAGAGAACCGATGGTGACGCCTAAACTGGCGTAGTACAGCGGCCGGACCCAGCCAACGGCCAGCGTGGCGAGCACCAAATGCTTGAGCCTGATGCCAAGCGCTGCCGCAATCATGCAGGTGGGTGCACTCGGGATGATCGGCAGCAAGCGCAAGACGATCACCGTGAAAAATCCATCGACGCGGGCTAGATCGACGATTTCGGCGCTGCGACGGCCCAGCCAGCGCTCAACCAATCCACCCCCGGCATTGTTGCCCATACTGCTGCGCGTCAGGTGATAGATCACCGGAGCGGTGACGAGCTGTGCCACGGTCCATAGGACGGCTGGCAGGAACGCACCAAAAAGAATCCCGCCGACGATCACGGAGATGGTGCCAATCGGTACGACCAGACTGACGCAGATCACGCTCCAGATCGCAAAGATCGTGACCATCAGCACCGGCCGTTCGGCTAGGTACGCCAGCACCTCACGGGCACTGACAACCACAGCCGTGCCGCCGCCCGCTGCGAGTATCGCAAGTGTGACGGCAACGGACGCAGCGAGCAATGCAGCGAGCACCCACAGCGCCGCTCTGGACCGCCGCGCTAAGGGTTGGTGTTGATTGTTCAGCGTCCCCATGAGGCC